>NZ_QHJN01000272.1:0-6167 GCF_003947565.1 Actinomadura sp. WAC 06369
AGCCGGAGTCGTGGTCGCCGCGTGGGACGGTTCTGCTGACCGGCGGCACCGGCTCGATCGGTGTCTGCATTGGCCCTTGGCTGGCCGAGCATGATGCCGCCCGTGTGGTGCTGACGTCGCGTTCGGGTCCGTCCGCGCCGGGCGTTGCCGCGCTGGCCGCGTCGGTGGCGGACGCCGGGTCGGACGTGGACGTCGTGTCGTGCGACCTGGTGGAGCGCGGGCAGGTGACTGACATGGTCTCCTGGATCCAGGAAACCGGGCCGAGCCTCTCGACGGTGCTTCACTCGGCCAACACGCCCTATCTGGCGCGGGTGGAGGACACCGACCGCGAGGGATTCGCGGCGGCGTTGGGTGCGAAGGCTGCGGGTGCGGTTCACCTGGACGAGGCGACCGCTCATCTGGGGCTGGACGAGTTCATCTTGTTCTCGTCGATCTCGGCCACCTGGGGCAGCAACGACCATGCCGCGTATGCGGCGGGGAACGCGTTCCTTGACGGGCTCGCCGAAGACCGTCGTGCCCGTGGTCTGCCGGGCACATCGATCGCCTGGGGTGTGTGGAACACCCGCGACTGGGATGCCGTCGATGCGGTGATGGACCAGGCCCCGGGGCGGGTGACTCCGCATCGGCTCCTGCGGCAGGGGATGAACTTCCTCGAAACGGGCCGGGCACTGCGAGTGCTGGGTGAGGTCCTCGCCGATGACGAGACGTTCGTCGCTGTCGCGGATGTGGAGTGGGAGAAGTTTGCTCCGGTGTTCCGGGCGGCGCGGCCGCGTCCGCTGCTGGACACCCTTCCCGAGGCCCGCGACGACGACCACGACGAGAACCGCCGGGCAGGAGCCGAGGGCGATGGCCGTGGTGAGTTCGCCGAGCGGCTGGCGGGGATGCCGGCGGCCGAGCGGCGGCGCACGGTGGTGGAGTTGGTCCGTTCTTACGCCGCGGCCGTTCTCGGGCACGAGTCGGTCGAGGAGATCGTGGCGTCGCGTGCGTTCCGGGAGCTGGGTTTCGACTCGCTGACGGCGGTCGAACTTCGCAACCGGCTGAACACCGCGACAGGAGTTCGTCTTCCGGCGACGGTGGTCTTCGACCATCCGAGTGCTTCGGCTCTTGCCGATGAGATCCTCGGCAAGCTGTTCGGCAGCGACGTGGACGAGAGCGTGCCTGCGGCGGTGCAGCCGGTGTCGACCGATCCGATCGCGATCGTGGGGATGTCGTGCCGTTACCCCGGTGGTGTCCGCACTCCGGAAGAGCTGTGGGAGCTCCTGCGTGCGGGCGGAGACGCGATCAGCGGTTTCCCCATCGATCGCGGCTGGGACGCGGAAGCTCTGTTCGATCCGGATCCCGACTCGGAAGGCTCGACCTACGTGGTCGAAGGCGGCTTCCTCAACGGGGCCGCGGACTTCGACGCCGGCTTCTTCGGAATCAGCCCGCGCGAAGCCCTCGCCATGGACCCCCAACAGCGGCTGCTGCTCGAGACGTCGTGGGAGGCGATCGAACGCGCCGGGATCGACCCTCGGTCGATGCGCGGCTCTTCGACCGGTGTGTTCGTCGGCGCGGCAGCGTCGGGGTACATCGGTGCGCTGGAAGACGACCCGGAGGCGCAGGCCCATCTGATCACCGGGAACGCGCTGAGCGTGCTGTCGGGCAGGGTGTCGTACTCGCTGGGCCTGAACGGGCCTGCGGTGACGGTGGACACGGCGTGTTCGTCGTCGCTGGTGGCGCTGCACCAGGCGGTGCAGGCGCTGCGGTCGGGCGAATGCAGTGTCGCCCTCGCCGGTGGCGTGACGGTCATGGCCGACCCCGGCGAATTCGTGAGCTTCTCCCGGCTTCGGGCGCTGGCTTCCGATGGTCGGTGCAAGGCGTTCGCGGACGGCGCGGACGGCATGGGCATGGGCGAAGGCGTCGGGATGCTCGTGCTGGAGCCTTTGTCCGAGGCGCAGCGCAAGGGACGCCGAATCCTGGGCGTGATCCGTGGAAGCGCCGTCAACCAGGACGGCGCCTCCAACGGTCTCACCGCCCCGAACGGTCCCGCGCAGCAGCGAGTGATCCACGCCGCCCTGGCGAGCGCGCAGCTGTCGGCATCCGACGTGGACGTTGTCGAAGCGCACGGGACGGGCACCGAACTCGGAGACCCGATCGAGGTCGGCGCCCTCCTGGACACCTACGGGCAAGAACGCCACGACGGCGAGCCGCTGTGGCTGGGATCGATCAAGTCGAACATCGGTCACGCGCAGCAGGCGGCGGGTGTCGCGGGTGTCATCAAGATGGTGATGGCGTTGCAGCACGGCACGCTGCCCAAGACGCTGCATGCCGATGAGCCGTCGTCGCATGTGGACTGGGCGTCAGGGAACGTGCGGCTGTTGCAGGAGCCGGTTTCGTGGCCCGCGGGTGACCGTCCCCGCCGGGCGGGCGTCTCGGCGTTCGGGATCAGCGGTACGAACGCCCACGTCATCGTCGAAGAAGCCCCTGCCGAAGACGACTCCCTGGTACCGGAGCAGCCCGAAGTTCGTCCGGCTCCGGTCGCCGAGGCCGTGGTACCGGCGTGGGCGGTGTCGGGACACACGGCGGATGCCCTCGCGGGCCAGGCGGGTCGGCTGCGCGAGCACGTGCTGGCGCGTCCGGAACTCCCCGTGAGGGACGTGGCGTGGTCGCTGGCGACGACGCGTGCGGCCTTGGAGCACCGGGCCGTGGTCCTAGGCGACGACCGCAGCGGGCTTATCTCGGGTCTGGCCGCAGTGGCGACGGGACAGCCGGCCACCGGAGTGATCACGGGTTCGGTCGCTCCCAACGGCGCAGGCCGGACGGCGTTCGTCTTCCCGGGGCAGGGGAGCCAGTGGGTCGGCATGGGTCGCGAGCTGGCGGACGTGTCGCCGGTGTTCGCGGCCCGATTGGCGGAGTGCGCGGCGGCTCTGGCTCCTCACGTGGAGTGGGACCTGGACGACGTGCTGACAGGTCGTCATGGGTTCGAGGCTGCGGATGTGGTGCAGCCTGCGCTGTGGGCGGTGATGGTGTCGCTGGCGGCGGTGTGGGAGGCCGCGGGCGTAGTCCCGGACGCGGTCGTGGGCCACTCGCAGGGTGAGATCGCCGCGGCCGTGGTGGCGGGGATTTTGTCGCTGGAGGATGCGGCGAAGGTGGTGGCTCTGCGGAGCCGGACGCTGCGGGCGTTGGCGGGTCGTGGCGGGATGCTGTCGATCGCCGAGCCGGTGGAAGCTGTCCGCGCGCGTATCGCGTCGTTCGAGGGGCGGCTGTCGGTGGCGGCGGTGAACGGCCCGTCCGCGACGGTGCTGTCCGGGGACGCCGACGCTCTGCGGAAGCTGGTGGAGTCGTGCGGCGAGCAGGTTCGCACCCGGGTGATCCCGGTGGATTACGCCTCGCACAGCGCCCATGTCGATGAGCTTCGGGATGAGATCGTCTCGGTGCTGCAGGGGATTCGGCCGGGTGAGGCGCGGGTGCCGATGGTGTCGGCGATGAGCGGTGAGTGGTTGAGCGGCTCGGAGTTGACGCCGGAGTACTGGTACGCGAGCCTGCGCGAGACGGTCGAGTTCGATCGCGCGATCCGGGTCCTGAGCGGGTCGGGGCATGGGGTGTTCGTCGAGTCGTCTCCGCATCCGGTCCTCACCCCCGCGATCAGCGACAGTCTGGAGGACCAGGCGCCGGTGGCGGTGGGGACGCTGCGGCGGGACGAGGGCGGTGCGGATCGGCTGCTGGCCTCGTTGGCCGAGGCGTATGTCCAGGGCGCTTCCGTGGACTGGGCCGCCATTGTGGGTGGCGGTTCGGTTGTAGACCTGCCGACCTACGCGTTCCAGCACCGTCACTACTGGCCCGAGTCGGGTGGTCGGTCGTCGGCCGAGGTCGGTGTCGTGGACGCCGGGTTCTGGGCTGCGGTCGAGGGCGGGGACGTCGGTCGGCTCGCTTCGGTCCTGAACGTGGACGACGGCAGCTTGCGTGCGGTTCTGCCGGCGCTGGCCGAGTATCGGCATCGTTCGCAGGCCGATTCGGTGGTCGCCGGTTGGCGGTACCGGGTGTCGTGGGCACCGGTCGCCGAGTCGGCTGCCGTCCTTTCGGGAGCGTGGCTGGTGGTCGGTGACGGGGCCGAGGCTGCAGAGATCGGCGAGGCATTGCAGTTGCGTGGGGCTTCGGTGGTCGGGACGTCTTTGGAGGGCTTGGAGGACGCGGTCGCCGGGGTCGACGAGTTGAGCGGTGTGGTGTCACTGCTGGCGTTGGACGTTTCGGTGCGCGGTGGTGTGCCGGTCGGGCTGGAAAGCACGGTTGCGTTGGTTCGGGAGTTGGGCCGGTCTGGGGTGTCTGCTCCGTTGTGGGTGTTGACGCGGGGTGCGGTGTGCGCGGTTGCGGGTGAGGGTGCGGACCCGGTGCGTGCGCAGGTGTGGGGTTTGGGTGTGGTGGCGGGGCTGGAGTTGGCCGGCCGGTGGGGCGGTCTGGTGGACCTGCCGGAAGTGCTCGACCGGCGTGCCGCGGCTCGGTTGGTGGGGGTGCTGGCTGCCGGTGGCGAGGACCAGATGGCGGTGCGTGCGAGCGGTGTGGTGGCGCGTCGTCTGGTGCGTGCGGGGCGGGCGGTCGCGGGGAGGGTGTGGTGTCCGTCGGGTTCGGTTTTGGTGACGGGCGGAACGTCCGGTGTGGGTGCGATCACCGGCCGGTGGGTCGCCGGTCGCGGCGCGTCGCGGGTGGTTTTGTCGAGCCGGTCTGGTCCGGGAGCCGTGGGCGTGGCGGAGCTGGCGGAGTCGATCGCCGGTGCGGGTACTGCGGTGGAGGTGGTGGCCTGTGACATCGCCGATCGCGCTGCGGTCGAGGATCTGGTCGGGTGGATCGACGAGTCAGGTCCGGGGTTGTCGTCGGTGGTCCACGCGGCTGGTGTGGGGGGCCACAAGGCGGTGAAGGACGTGGAAGCCGCCGATCTGGCGGAGGTGTTGTCGGCGAAGGCCGGTGGCGCGGCGGTGCTGGACGAGGTGACGGCAGGGCGTGAGCTGGACGCGTTCGTGCTGTTCTCCTCTGGCGCGGGTGTGTGGGGAAGCGGCGGTCTGGGCGGGTATGCGGCGGCGAACGCGTTCTTGGACGCGCTGGCGGTGAATCGTCGTGCTCGTGGTCTGGTGGCGAGTTCGGTGGCGTGGGGGTTGTGGGCCGGGGTCGGTATGGCCTCGGGCGCGGGCGGTGAGCGGCTGCGCGGCTTCGGGATGGAAGGAATCGATCCCGAGCGCGGGATGCTGGCCTTGGGGCAGGTGCTGGATGCGGACGAGGCCGCGATGGTGGTGGCGGGGTTCGACTGGCCCCAGTTCGTCCCGACCTACACCCTCCACCGACCCAGCCCGTTCCTCTCCGAAATTCCCGATGCTCAAGAGGCACTGGCCGCGGACGCCATCGCCGAAGTCGGCGGTGAGGCAAGCGCCGAAGACTGGCCGGGTCGCCTGGCCGGAATGTCGGCGGCCGAACAGCAGCAGGTCCTGACCGACCTGGTGCGCGGGCACGCCGCTGCCGTCCTGGGGCACGATTCCGCCGAGGACGTGCTGCCGCAGCGCGCGTTCAAGGAGCTGGGGTTCGACTCGGTCGGTGCGGTGGAGCTGCGCAACCGTCTGTCGCAGGTGGTGGAGGTCAAGCTCCCGTCGACCATGGTCTTCGACTACCCGAACGCCGCCGCGCTCGCAGACTTCCTCCGAAGCGAACTGATCGGTGCCGGCGGTGATGTGGACGAGGCCGGCGACCCGGAGGAGCTGGCTTTCCGGGAAACCATCTCGTCCATTCCCCTGGCCCGTATCCGAGAGGCCGGGCTGCTCGACCTGTTGCTGCAACTCGCCGATCCGAGCAAGGGCAACGGAACCGGCACTGGAGCGGAAGCGGAATCCATCGACGAGATGGACGCCGAGGACCTAATCCGCAAGGCCCTCGACGGCAAAGACTCCTGACCCACCTCGTTGATTCGGAGCGCATCATGGCAACGCCCAACGAAAAGCTCGTCGAGGCCCTTCGCACCTCCCTCAAGGAGACCGAACTGCTGCGTCGGCAGAACGACGCACTTCGGGCCGCGTCGAACGAGCCGATCGCGATCGTGGGGATGGGCTGCAGGTATCCGGGCGGCGTGACCGGGCCCGACCAGTTCTGGGACCTGCTCGCGTCCGGGACCGATGCGATGGGCGGTTTCCCCACCGACCGCGGCTGGG
>NZ_QHJN01000029.1:0-61391 GCF_003947565.1 Actinomadura sp. WAC 06369
TCGGGCCCGTCCTCCTCCTGGGCGATGGCCTGCTCCAGGACGATCAGCGAGTGCTCGTAGACGTCCTTGTGCCGGTGGTGCTCGTCGATCTCCAGCCGCGCCCTCCGCCCGTCCGGCAGGCGACGCGTCACCGTGGGGCGGCGCGCGCGTGGTGGTGTCGTCCGTCCCGGTGATCGCAGTACCGGCCGCCGACGAGGAAGCGACCCGCGACGGCGCCCTCCTGGTCCTCGCCACCACCAGATCCCAAGCCTCCGCCCTGGCCGGAGCCCGAACGGACCTCTCCGTAACAATCGCCCCCACCTGACCTCCGGCCCCGAGGGCGGTCGACCGGCACGGAGGCGTCCGGCTTCGCAGTCACTCACCTGAGCGAGGGTGAAAGCGCTCAACCCGGCCGCGGTGGGATGGGTGTGACTTGGCGAAATGGGTGGGGAAACCATACGATCCGTGACCGTTCCGGTGCGTGCTGTTCGGGTTGTGTGCCGGGCGGTTCAGCGGCGCGTTCGTATGGGCGCGTCACCCCCGAGGAGTGGAGCGTTCAATGGGTGGTTTCAAGAAGTTCCTGCTGCGCGGCAACCTGGTCGACCTCGCGGTCGCGTTCGTGGTCGGCGCGGCGTTCGCGAGCCTCGTGAAGGACTTCGCCGACTCGTTCATCAACCCGCTGATCGCGCTGATCGGGGGCGAGCCCGACTACACCGGCCTCGCCGTGACCGTCAACGGAACGAAGTTCCCGTACGGAATCTTCCTCACCTCGGCGATCGCGTTCCTGATCACCGCGACGGTCGTGTACTTCTTCGTCGTGCTGCCGATGTCGAAGCTCATCGAGCGCATGGACCGCAACAAGGAGGTCACCGAGCGGGACTGCCCCGAGTGCCTCGGGAGCATCCCGGTCAAGGCGCGCCGCTGCCGGTTCTGCACCGCGGAGGTCACGCCCGTCCAGGCGTCCGTCTGAGGTCAGTGGGCGCTGTCGGTCCCGTACTCCCAGTGCCACGGTTCGAACGGATTGCTGTAGGCCCACGCCGGGTGGAACCATCCGTACCGCTCGGCGTTGGCCTCCATCCACGCGAACTGGACGGACCCGGCGCTCTGGACGCCGCCGCACAGGTCGAGGGCCTGGCCCTTGCCGTGGTTGCTGGTTCCGGGGACGGCGGCGAAGCCGGGGCGGCGCGCGTAGACGCTGTGCTGCTCGGACAGGTTGCGGTAGGCGTCCGTCACGCACATCTCACGGCCGAACCGCTCCTTGTAGGCGGTGTTCAGCTTGTAGAACCCCAGGGCGGCGTCCGCGCGGAGCTGGTGGCCCTTCTGCGGCAGGTCGCAGAGGTACTTGGACGGGATCAGCCCGTTCGGGAACCCCTTCGCCTCGGCCACCAGGCCCTCGTCGCACTCGAGCTGCACCCGCTTCGACCGGGGGAGGTCGCCGAGCAGGCCGTTGAGCTGCTCGGTGAGTTCGGCCGACCGCTTCTTGAGCGAGGCGATGTCCTGCTCGACGCGGGCCTGCTCGACCGCGTTGCTCGACTGCAGTTCCTGCGCGGTCGACGCGAGTTCGCGGTGGCGGCCCTGGAGGTCGTCGGCACGGTCCACAAGCGCCTGCTGCGTCTGCGCGAGCATCGTGACGTCCGCGGTGGAGCGCAGCACCTGCACCGGGCTGCCGCCGCCGAAGATCGCGAGGGAGCCGGTGGCGTCCGGATGCTGGTAGGACGTGTTCGCCAGCCGGGCCACCGGCTCGCGGATCCGGTTGAGCTCGGCCTCGGCCGCGGCCAGGTCCTTCAGCGTGGTGCGCAGCTTCTCCTGCGACTCCTTGAGGGCCTGCCGGCGGTCCTTCATCTCGCCCGTGGCCTTCTCCAGCTCCTCGCGGGCCTTCGCGGCCTCGCTGCGGAGCTTCTCGAAGGCATCGGCCGGGTTGTCGGCCGCTCTCGCGACGCCGTGCGCGGAGAATATCGCCATCACCAGGAAGACCGCGGTCAGCGCAGCCGACCGGGGGTTCGGCACGGTGGTTTTCCTCCTGATGCCCGAATGCGGATCAGCGCCAGAACGCTACCAGAACCGGGACGGGCACCCTGCGTCATCGCGGTGCCGATCCGGCGACGGTTCAGCGGTCGCCGCGGCCGCGCCAGCGGCACCACCGTTCGAGGAACGGGACGTCCTCCCACCTGCACTCGCGCCGCTCCCTGGACCGCTCGGCCCGCTTCGGCGCGGACGACCTGCGCGGCGTCGCGGCCGTCGGCGCGGGCGCCCGCGGCGGCGGCGGCGGGGTGAGGGTGTCGGCCTGCGGCCCGGCCTCCGGCGCGACGTACTTCCCGTACGTCGGCTCCGCCGCCGGCGTCATCTGCTGGACGGGCGCCGCGGCGCGGGCCGAGCCGTCCCGGTCGCCCCCGAACGTGAACGCGCCGAGGGTCGCAAGGACCGGCACCACCACCAGCACGCCGATGACCGCCGCCCGTCTCCGCCGGGGCGTCCGCTCTTCGGCCGTGCCCGCCTCCGACTGCCCACGATGCCGACCCGTCACGGCACCGAAGCGTACCGAGGTCGTCGCACTCCGCCTAGCGCCATCCCCACAGATTCCGCGCACCGGATGTCAACTCATCCCACATCCGCCGCGATCGACGGGACAGGACGGGCGAAGGGGATAAGGACGCGCGTCATCGGCGCCCGTCCTCTACCCTGTAGGTGCCGTCCGCTACGCTCGTGCGGCGAGCGACGACCGGCCTCCGTAGCTCAGGGGATAGAGCACCGCTCTCCTAAAGCGGGTGTCGCAGGTTCGAATCCTGCCGGGGGCGCCACCACCGTCAGGGGCGGGGCATCGGGGGGACTTCGGGGTGGTCCACCAGGTCGGACGCCTCGCGGCGGATGCGGTCGCGGCCCCATGCGCCGAGCGGTTCGAGGGCCTTGTTGAGGGCGCGGCCGTGCTCGGTGAGGGAGTACTCCACGCGGGGCGGCACCTCGGCGTAGACCTTGCGGTGGATCAGGCCGTCCTCCTCCATCTCGCGCAGGTGCTGGGTCAGCATCTTCTCGCTGACGCCCGGGAGGCCGCGGCGGAGTTCGGCGAAGCGCCGGGTGCCGAGTTCGTCCAGTTCCCAGAGGATCAGGCCCTTCCACTTGCCGCTGACCACGTCGAGGGCGGCGTCGATTCCGCAGAAGTACGGTCCGCGCCTGGCCGGCTTCGTCATGCGCACCCACTAACTCGGAGGTAAGTACCCCAGAAGATAGTGGGTACTTCCGGGTTCGGCGGGACGGTTCCAGCATGGAGGCGACCGATCGACGATCGAGGAGTTGCTTCCATGGCGAAGACGCGGGTTCCCGTCGCGATGCTCGGGATGGGTGCGATGGGACGGGCGCTGGCCGGTGCGCTCGTGGACGCCGGGCGTCCGGTGGCGGTGTGGAACCGGACGCCGGGGAGGGCGGACGACCTGGTCCGGCGGGGTGCCGTCGAGGCCGGGCTGCGGGACGCGGTGGCCGCGGGCGGCCCGGTGGTGGTGTGCCTGTTCGACCACGCGTCGGTGCACGAGACGCTCGCCCCGGTGGCGGACGGGCTGCGGGGGCGCACGGTCGTGAACCTGACGACCACGACGCCGGGCGAGGCGCGGGAACTGGCCGTGTGGGCGGACGCGCACGGGATCGCGTACCTGGACGGGGCGATCATGGCGACGCCGCCGATGATCGGCGCTCCGGGCGGGCAGATCCTCTACAGCGGGTCCCGGGAGGTGTTCGAGGAGCACCGGGAGCTGTTCGGGCTGTGGGCGGACGCGGTGTACGACGGGGCGGACGCCGGGACGGCGTCGCTGTTCGACCTCGCGATGCTGGCGGGGATGTACCCGCTGTTCAGCGGGTTCCTGCACGGGGCGGCGATGGTGCGGGCGGCGGGGATCACGGCCGCGGAGTTCGCCGCGCGGGCCGCGCCGTTCCTCGCCGCGATGACCGGGGCCCTCCCGGAGATGGCGCGGGTCGTGGACGGCGGCGGCAGCGGCGACGCGGGGCAGAGCCTCGACTGGACGGCCGCGGCGCTGGACGCGATCGCCCGGGCGAGCCGCGAGCAGGGCGTCGAGCCGGTGCCGGTCGAGATGGTCGCGGGGCTCGTCCGGCGGCAGGTCGAGGACGGGCACGGCGCCGACGACTTCGAGCGGATCATCGAGAGCGTGCGGGGGTGACGGGGAACGCGCCGGATCCCCGAGGGGACCGGCGCGTTCCGTGCGCGGTCAGTGCCGTCCGGGGGCGCGGACGGCGACCTCGGACAGGACGGCCCACCCGTCGGCCTGCGTGATCTCGACCGCGATCCGGTCGATCGGTGCGCCGGGGGCGGCGGGGAACCAGGTGAGGTCGTCGCCCCAGCGGACGCGGTGGTCGAGTTCGCCGACCGTCCGCCACGTGCCGTCGGCGGCGCGGACCCGGACCGTCGCCGCTTCGGCGTGGCCGGGCTTGAGGGAGACGCCGATCTGGGCGGCGCGGGTCGGCCGGTCGAAGGCGATCGTGTACCGGGCCGGTCCCGACCGGGGCGCCCACGCGGCGTCGTTGTAGCCGACGACCCCGTCGATCGCGCCCGCGGGGCCCACGTCCGGCCGGTCGGCGGCCGTGTACGTCAGGTCGGTGTCGATGGTGAGGCGGCCGGCGGCGTGCAGGGCGGCCAGGTCGACGCGCCTCGGGTCGGGGCGGTCGGGGCGGATGCCGTGGACGTCGACGAAGTCGCCGATCAGGCGGCCGGAGGTCGAGTCGTAGCCGAGCACGAGGACGCGGCCGGGCCGCACCTCGGCGACCGCGGGGTTGGCCTGGTCGCCGGTGCCGGAGTCGTAGACGAGGTCGCGCGGGGCTCCGGTCCACGAGCGTCCGGGGTCGCGCAGGACGGCGCCGACGGTGCCGCGGCGGCTCGTGAAGCGGCCGGAGAGGTCGCCGTAGGCGAGGAAGACGTCCCCGTTGCGCAGGACCTCGGTGTGCGCGGAGGACGTCACCATGTCGATCTCGGCGGGCGCGCTCCAGGTGCGGCCGCCGTCGCGGGACCAGGATTCGCGCGAGCGGACCGCGCCCATCGTGGAGGCCGCCGTCCCGATGCGGAGCAGGGCGTGGACCGTGCCGTCGGGCAGGACGGTGAGGACGGGCTCCTGGAAGTGGGTGCCCTCCGCGGCCCCGATCGTCGCCTCGGTGCCGGCGTCCCACGTCTCGCCGCCGTCCAGGCTGCGCACGACGGTGGCGCGCTGCCAGCGGTCGTCGGGGACGGTGCCGTAGAGGGGGATGACCAGTTCGCCGTCCGGCAGTTCCTTGACCTGCCCGTGGCTCGCCGCCCAGCCCAGCTCGTAGGTGTCGACGATGTCGGACTCGCCGCTCATCGCGGTGCCCACCGCGACGGGCTCGGACCAGGTGGCGCCGCCGTCGTCGCTGTGCCGGACGAACGTGCCCATCGGCTCGGCGGGCGAGACCGAGTAGTCGATCTGGAACCAGCTCAGGACGAGCCGGCCGGACGACAGCTGGGCGATCATCGGGTCGCGGTCGTCGTACGGGGAGTCGTGGGCGACCGCCGGGGAGGTCCAGGTCCGGCCGCCGTCGCGGCTCGTCAGCATGAGGAGCCGGCCGTCCTGTCCGGTGTGCCCGGCCCCTTCGCGGACGACCGTGAAGAGGGATCCGTCGTGGAGGCGCTCCATGTTGGGGAAGTGGAGCTTCTTCCCCGGGGCCGCCTGTCCCACGATCACGTCGGGCCGGTCCGGGGTCGAGGCGTCGGGCGGGGCCGCGTGCGCCACGGCGCCGGACAGGGCCGGCAGGAGCGCCGCACCCAGGGCGATGGACATCGCTCGTTTGAACAACATAAGCCCGGATAAAACACGGAATATCATTCCATGTCAATGGATCCGGGCTCATGCGTTTTCAGTTTTGCGACCGTGGCGCAGGATTCAGTGGCGGGCCTCGATCGGGTGCCGTTCTACGGCCGAACCGGCGTCCACGAAATGTACGGCGCTCCACATATTGGTCGTGCCGCAGGCATGGTTGGGAATGATGCGCAGCAGGTCCCCCACGCGAAGCCTGGACGTGCCGGGGCCGGTGAGGTAACCGTGCTCCTCGTTGGCGTTGCCGAAACGGATTCCTTCCATGGGCACGCCGTCGACGTCGCAAACGATGCCGAGAATTCCGGCCGTGGCGATGGTGTCGGAACTCATCGCTTTGATTCCCGCGTCGATGATGACCGTTCCGGGGCGCTGGGCGCTGGTGACGCGGGCGAGCACCGTCTGCGCGCACTGCTCGACCCGCGCGCTGCCGAGCCCGACCTGGTTGGAGTCGTAGTAGACGTACGTACCGGGACGGGCCTCGGTGACGCCCTCGGCGAACGGCGCGGACGTCGCGCCCGGCGTGGAGCCCACCGAGACCAGCG
The DNA here is from genome assembly GCF_003947565.1 of Actinomadura sp. WAC 06369. Taxonomy (NCBI): domain Bacteria; kingdom Bacillati; phylum Actinomycetota; class Actinomycetes; order Streptosporangiales; family Thermomonosporaceae; genus Actinomadura; species Actinomadura sp. WAC 06369. The sequence continues at coordinate 6,347 of NZ_QHJN01000029.1, forward strand.
GGCACGCGTGGCCGTCGGCGCGCAGCGCCTCGGCGACCTGGACGAGCGTGCGCCCCGCCAGGTCGCCCGCGGCCTCCAGCCCGGCGCGGTCGGAGCCGTGCGCGGCGAGATGGCCCTCGTGGGTGAGGACGCCCCGCAGCTCCAGCGCGGGCAGCGCGGCGATCGCGGCGGCGGCCGCCACGGCCCGGTCGGGATCGACGCCCGCCCGGTGCAGGCCGGTGTCGACCTCCAGGACGAACGGCACGGCGACGCCCGCGGCCGCGGCCGCCCGGGACAGCGGCCCGGCGGCCTCCGCCGAGTCCAGCGCGACGGTCAGCCCGCCCCGCCCGGCGGCCCGGACCGCGAAGTCGACCTTCGCGGGCCCGACCGGCTGGTGCGCCCACAGCAGGTCCGCGACCCCCGCGTCCTGCAGCAGGGCGACCTCGGCGGGCGTCGCGCAGGTGAACCCGACCGCGCCGTGGGCGAGCTGGCGGCGGGCCACCGCCACGCACTTGGACGTCTTGAAGTGCGGGCGCAGCGCGACGCCGGCGCGGCCGACGGACGCCGCCATCGCGGCCAGGTTCGCCTCCATGCGGGCCCGGTCGACGAGCAGGGCGGGGGTCGCCATCTCCGCCAGCGGCACGTTCACGCGAGCCCCATCGCCGGACGCGGGTCGCCGTCGAGCAGCCACTCGACGGTCTCCGGCCTGATCTCGGGGAAGCCGGACGGGCGCCGCCCGACCATCTCGCGCAGCCCGGCCACGGCCTCGGCGGGCGTCCAGAGCGGGTAGTCGGAGCCGAAGACGAGCCGGTCGACCACGTCCCACTCCTGGGCGCGGGCCAGCGCCAGGTAGCCGTCCATCGGGCGGGCCCAGCTCGCCGACACGTCGGAGTACACGCGCCGGTTCTTGCGCAGCGTCACGATCGTCTCGCGCTGCCACGGATGGCCGAGGTGCGCGATGATCTGGACGAGGCCGGGGTGCCGCCGCGCGACGTCGTCCACCACCAGGGGGTTGCTGACCGACAGGTCCCCGGCCGGGCTCGGGGTGGCCCCCATGTGCCACAGGACGACCAGTCCCGCCTCGGTCGCGGCCCGGTAGAAGGGGTCGTACGCGGTGTCGGTCGGGTCGAACAGCGCCAGCACCGGGTACAGCTTGATGCCGCGCAGCCCGCGCCGGACGCCGTCGGCGAGCTGGTCGAGGACGTCGGGGTCGGTCGGGTCGAGCGCCATGAAACCGATCGTGTCCGTGCGGGTCTCCGCGCAGAAGCGCTCGGTGTGGTCGTTGGGGGTGAGGACCCCGGCGGCGGTGGCGCGGATGCCGAAGACGCACGCGGCGGTCACGTCCGCCATCGCCCGGTCGTAGTCGGCCGGGCCGAACTCGTGGGCGCCCCGGCCGTACACGGGTTCCCAGTGGTCGTCCCACTCGTGGCCCCAGTGCTCGGGGCGCTGGCAGTGGGTGTGGAAGTCGATCAATTGTCCTCCGGTGTGCCGGGTGCGCCGGAGCGCAGCGACGAGTGCAGGTGTTCCAGGGCCGCGACGACGTCGGCGTCGGCCGCGAGGGCCGCCGCGGCCGCGCGGAGCCGGTCCAGGTGGGCGGCGATCCGGTCGTCGCCGAACTCGGCGGACGGCCCGGACACGCTGACCGCCGACACGCAGACGCCGTTCACCTCGACCGGGACCGCGACGCAGCGCAGCCCGACGCTGCCCTCGTTGTCGTCGAGGGCGTACCCCCGCTCGGCGGTGGCCGCCAGGTCGCGGGCGAGGGCGGCGGACGTGGTCAGCGTCATGTCGGTGCGGCGCGGAAACGGCTCGGGCGGCAGGTGCGGCGCCCGGCCGGCGGCGGGGACGCGGGAGAGGAGCATCTTGCCGAGGCCCGTGCAGTAGGCGGCGTCGCGGGTGCCGGGCAGGATGTGGAACCGGATCGGACGGTCGGGTTCCCGGACGCACACGTGCAGGACCTCGGGCCCGTCCAGCACCCCGAGGTTGGCGGTCTGCCCGGTGTCCGCGGCGACCCCGGCGAGGTGGGCGCCGGCGATCTGGGACAGGTCGAGACCGGACAGGTAGGCCGTCGACAGCGCCAGCGTCTTGTGCCCGAGCCGGTACGCGGGGCGCTCGTCGGCGCGCACCACGTACTCCATCTCCTCCAGGACCGCGAGCAGTCGCACCAGGGTGCTCTTCGGCAGGCCGGTGTCGGCGGCGAAGTCGTTCAGCGTCAGCGTCGCGCCCTGCGCGGCGAGCCTTTCCAGCAGGGCCAGCCCGCGGGCCAGCGCGTTGGCGTGGTAGTTGGCCGACGCCGGGCGGTCGTCGTCCACGTCGCGGCGGCGTGCCGTGGTTCGTGCCATGGGTGCCTCGCCTTCGTTCAGGGGATGCGGAGGATCTCGCCGGGACGCGCGCCGCCGTGCACGCCGTCCTCGACCACGGGACGGCCGCCGACGACGACCGCGCGGATCCCGTCCGGAAACCGCTGGGGTGAAGCGAACGTAGCCCGATCGGCGATCCGTTCGGTGTCGAACACGGCGACATCGGCGACCGCGCCCTCGCGGAGGACGCCGCGGTCCGCGAGCCCGGCCCGCTCGGCGGGCGCGGAGGTGCACTTGCGCACCGCCTCGGCCAGCGGGAGCCCTCCGGGGCGGCGCGCGTACTCCGCGAACAGCCTCGGGAAGCAGCCGTAGGAGCGCGGGTGGGGGGCGCCGCCGCCGGTGGGGCCGTCCGGGTCGAGCGCCTGCCCGTCCGACCCGATCACGGCGGCCGGGTGGGCGAGGGCGTCCAGCAGGTCCCGTTCGCCGCGGCCCGCGGCGATCATCTGGACGCCGTTGCCGTGCTCGGCCGCGAGGTCGAGCGCGACGCGCGACGGGTCGGTGCCGGCCGCGGCGGCGATCTCGGCGATCGTCCGGCCGACGATCGCGCCGCCGGCCTCGCCGTCGCCGTCGCCCGAGCCGGCCGGTCCGTCCGGGACGCGGCTGACCGTGATGTCGTCCCAGGTGAGCGGCATGTCGCGCCACTCGTCCGCGACGCGCGCGCGGACGTCCGGGTCGGCGAGGCGGCCGCGCATGGGGTCCTCGCCGCCTTCCTGCGCCCAGTCCGGCAGCAGCTGGGACAGCGGCGCGTTCCCGGCCAGGTAGGGGTAGACGTCGAAGGCGACGTCCGCGCCGCCGGCGCGGGCGTCGTCGATGAGGTCCAGGGCGCGGGCGACCGAGCCGTGGTTGCGCCGCCCCACCGCGACCAGGTGGGAGATCTGCGTGCGGCAGCCGGTGGCGGACGCGACCGCGAGCGCCTGGCGGACGGAGTCGAGCAGCCCGTCGGCGTAGTCGCGGACGTGCCAGGCGAACAGGCGCCCGTGCTCGGCCGCGGTGCGTCCGAGCGCCAGCAGTTCGTCGTCGCGGGCGTAGCAGGCCGGCGCGTACACCAGGCCGGTGGAGACGCCGGCGGCCCCGGCGGCGAGCGCGTCGCCGAGCAGGCCGCGCATCCGGTCGAGTTCGGCCGCGCCGGCCGGGCGGTCCGCGAACCCGACCGCGGCGGCCCGCAGCGGGATGTGCGCGACGAGCGCGGCGACGTTGACCGAGGGGCGGGCGGCGTCGAGCGCCGCGAGGTATCCGGGCAGGTCCGACCAGGTCCAGCGGACGGCCGGGTCCAGGTCGAGGTAGCCGGCCGCGGCGCGCAGCGCGGCCGGGTCGGCGGCGACCGGCGCCACGCCGAGGCCGCAGTTCCCGACGACGACCGAGGTGACGCCCTGCCGGACGGCGCTGTGCGCCTCCGGCCCCGACAGCAGGGTGAGGTCGGAGTGGGTGTGGACGTCGACGAAGCCCGGCGTCACCGCGTGCCCGGACGCGTCGAGGGTCCGCGCGGCGGGGCGTCCCGCCAGGTCCCCGATCGCCTCGACGCGGCCGCCCGTGACGGCGACGTCGGCGCGGACGGGGGCGGCGCCGGTCCCGTCGACGACCGTCCCGCCCGTGATGAGCAGGTCGGTCATGAGCGCAGCAGGAAGGTCGCCTGGACCTCGACGGGGCTGCCGGTCGGCAGCGCGGCGACGCCCAGCGCGGCCCGCGCGTGCCGTCCCGCCGTCTCGCCGAGGACCTCCAGGAGCAGTTCGGTCGCGGCGTCGGCCACCAGGTGCTGGTCGGTGAAGCCGGGCGCGCTCGCCACCCAGATCGTCACCGCCTCGACCTGCTCGATCCCGTCCAGCCCGCCCAACTCGTCCCGGACGGCGGTGAGGACGTTGCGGGCGCACTGCCGCGCGCACGCGCGGGCCTCGTCGAACGCGACGCCGTCGCCGACGCGGCCCTCGGCCAGCAGCTTCCCGTCCCGGACGGCGACCTGCCCGGAGGCGATCAGCCGCGTCCCGGCGCGCCGGACGGCGGCGACCGCGGGGCGCGTCCCCGCCGGTGCGGGGTCGGCGGGGGCGGCGGCCAGGCGGGTGTCGGCGTCGTTCACAGGGTCTCCTTCGTCGTGGTGGTGCCGGTGCGGGGTTCGGCCGGTCCGGGGAAGTGGCAGGCGACCGGATGGCCGCTCCCCTCCCGGACGACCAGCGGCGGCTCCTCCGCCGCGCAGACGTCCCGGGCCTTCCAGCAGCGGGTGCGGAACCGGCAGCCGGACGGCGGGTCGACGGGGCTCGGCACGTCCCCGGTGAGGGTGATGCGGTCGCGGCGCCCGGCGCCGCCCGGTTCGGGGCGCGGGACGGCCGACAGCAGCGCCTGCGTGTACGGGTGGGCGGCGCGCCGGAAGATGTCCTCCCGGGTCCCGCGCTCCACGACCTTCCCGAGGTACATCACGGCGATCTCGTGGGAGACGTGCCGCACCACCGAGAGGTCGTGCGAGATGAACAGGTACGCCACGCCCAGGTCGCGCTGGAGTTCGCGCAGCGTGTTGACGACCTGCGCCTGGATCGACACGTCGAGGGCGCTGACGGGCTCGTCCAGGACGAGCACCTTCGGGTCGAGCGCGAGGGCGCGGGCGATGCCGATGCGCTGCCGCTGGCCGCCGGAGAACTCGTGGGCGTAGCGCCGGGCGTGCGCGGGCGCGAGCCGCACCATGTCGAGCAGCTCCGCCACCCGCTTCGCCCCGCCGTCGTCGTACCGTCCCTGGACGCGCAGCGGCTCGGCGATGATGTCGTGCACGGTCATGCGCGGCGACAGCGACGCGTACGGGTCCTGGAACACCAGCTGCAGGTCGCGGCGGAGCGCGCGCAGGTCGGCGCCGCGGGCGCGGGTGACGTCCCGTCCCGCCACGACGATCTTCCCGGCGGTCGGCTCCAGCAGCCGGACCGCCATCCGTCCCGTCGTGGTCTTGCCGCAGCCGGACTCGCCCACCAGGCCCAGGGTCCGGCCGGCCCGGAGGGCGAGATCCACGCCGTCCACGGCGTGCACCCTGCCGGTCCGGCGGCGCAGCGGGCCCGACCGCACCGGGTAGTGCTTGGCCAGCCCGGTGACGCGCAGGACCTCCTCGGTGTCATCCATCGGTGTCCTCCCCGGCCAGTTCGGCGTGGAAGTGGCAGGCGCTGGTCCGTCCGGGCCCGGTCGGGGCGGGTTCGGGACGCTCCGTCCGGCACCTGTCGCGGACCATCGCGCACCGCGGCGCGAACGGGCAGCCGGCCGTGACCTCGCCCGGCGCGGGCGGCGCCCCCGGGATCGGGGTCAGCTCGTCGGCGTCCTCGTCCATCCGCGGCAGGCTGTCCAGCAGCCCCCGGGTGTACGGGTGCCGCGGCGCCCGGAAGATCTCGGCGACCGGGCCGTGCTCGACGACGCGGCCCGCGTACATCACCACGACCCTGTCGGCCATCTCGGCGACCACGCCCAGGTCGTGCGTGATCAGGACGGTGGCGGCGCCGGTCTCCCGGCGGGCCTCCCGCAGCAGGTCGAGCACCTGGGCCTGGACGGTGACGTCCAGCGCGGTGGTCGGCTCGTCGGCGATCAGCAGGTCGGGTTCGTTGGCGATCGCCATCGCGATCATCGCGCGCTGCCGCATCCCGCCGGAGAACTCGTGCGGGTACTGCTTGAGCCGCTTCGCGGCGCCCGGCACCCCGACGAGCGCGAGCAGGTCGGCGGCGCGGCGCCGCGCCGCGGCCCGGGACATGCGCGCGTCGTGCAGCCGGAGCGCCTCGGTGAGCTGCCCCCCGATCGTCATGACCGGGTTCAGCGCGGTCATCGGATCCTGGAAGATCATCGCGATCCGGCCGCCGCGCAGCCGCCGCAGCTCGCGCGGCGGCAGCCCGCGCAGGTCGACGCCGTCGAACACGACCCGTCCGGACGCCACCCGGCCGGGCGGCTTGATCAGCCCGAGCGCCGACATCGCGGTGACGCTCTTGCCCGACCCCGACTCGCCGACCACGCCGAGGGTCTCTCCCGGCAGGACGGTGTATCCGGCGCCGTCCACCGCGCGGACGGTGCCCTCGTCGGTGTCGAACTCGACGACGAGGTCCTCGATCTCCAGCAGTGGAGCGTTCACTTGTCACCACCCCGTCCGGCCGGGGTGACGGCGTCCCGCAGCCCGTCCCCGACGAAGTTGACGGCGAGCACCGTCACCGCGATCGCGATGCCGGGCGGGATCCACAGCCACGGCATGGTCTGGACGAGCGTCAGGTTCTGCGCGTCGTTCAGCATGTTCCCCCAGCTCGCCTGCGGCGGGCGGACGCCGAGGCCGAGGAAGGACGCGGTGGTCTCCAGCATGATCGCCTGCGCGACGGCCAGCGTGCCGGTCACGGTGACCGGGGGCAGCGCCGCCGGGACGATGTGCTTGCGGATCAGCCACCGGGAGTTCGCGCCCGCCGCGCGGGACGCCTGGATGTACTCGCGGTCGCGCAGCGCCAGCGTCACGCCGCGCACGACCCGTCCCGCGACCGGCCACTGGGTGAACCCGATGGCGGCGATCAGCACGGGCACGCTCGGGCCGATGATGCCGGCCAGCACCAGGATCACCACCACGGTCGGGAACGACATCACGATGTCCGCGCACCGCATGATCACGTTGTCGGCCCAGCCGCCGAACAGGCCGGCCACCGCGCCGAGCAGGGTGCCGAGGAGCACGGCGGCGAGCGCCGCCGTGAGCCCGACCAGCAGCGACACCCGTCCCGCGTACAGCGTCCGGGCGAACACGTCGCGGCCGGAGGTGTCGGTGCCGAACCAGTGCCGCGCGGACGGGCCCTCCCGGACGGCGTCCAGGCTCACCGCGTTCGGCGGGTGCCCCGCGAGCAGCGGGGCCAGCAGCGCGGCGAGCGCGATCACCGCGAGCACCACCGCCCCGGCCACGGCCAGCCGGTTGCGGCGGAACCGGCGCAGGGCCCGGGCCCGCGGTGACGCCGACGCGGCCTTGCCGGTCTTCTCACCGGTGGGAAGGATCGACGCGGTCACCGGAGGCTCACTCTCGGGTCGACGGCCGCGTACAGCAGGTCCGCGACCAGGTTGCAGATCAGCACCAGCACCGCCACGTACAGCGCGAACCCGACGATCACCGGGTAGTCGTGCTGCCCGATCGAGCTGACCGCCAGCTGCCCCATGCCGGGCCAGGCGAAGACCTGCTCGATCACCACCGCGCCCGCCAGCATCTGCGGGATCTGGTACATCACCACGGTGATCAGCGGGATCAGCGAGTTGCGCAGCGCGTGCCGCAGGACCACCCGGACCGGGCCCGCGCCCTTGGCCTCGGCCGTCCGGACGTAGTCGGCGCCGAGCTCGTCCACCAGCCCGCCGCGCACGTACCGGGTGAACGGCCCGGCCGTGACGAACGCCAGGATCAGCCCCGGCAGGACCAGGTGGCGGAGCTGGTCGAGCGGCCCGCCGTCGCCGGGCGTCGTCATCCCGGCGGACGGCAGCCAGCCGAGCTTCAGCGAGAACACGTAGATGCCGACGATGCCCAGGAAGAACGGCGGGACCGACACCGCGGCCAGGCCGATCACGGTGGCGCCGTAGTCGACCGCCGAGTTGCGGCGTACCGCGGCGGCCACGCCCAGCGCGACCGCCACCACCAGGGCGACCGCCAGCGCGGCCCCCATGAGCTGCAGCGTCGGCCCGACGCGTTCGCCGAGCACCGCGGACACCGGCCGGTGGCCGACGTAGGAGTACCCGAGGTCGCCCCGCACCGCGTCCGCCAGCCAGTTCCAGTACTGGACGAAGACCGGCCGGTCCAGTCCCAGCTCGTGCCGCTTGGCCTCGATGAACGCCGCGCCCCCGCTCTGCATCTGCTCGGGGTTGACCATCATGCGCACCGGGTCGCCGGGGGCGAGCCGCACCAGGCTGAAGATCCCGACGCTGATCAGGACGAACACCAGCAGGTTGACCAGCAGGCGCCGGATGACGTAGAGCGCCACGCGTTCACCTCCTCTCGTTGATCGCCCGAGCCCGGGCCGGGACGGGACGCGCCCGCGGCGGGGCGCGTCCCGGTGCCCGGCGGTCCGGGAGGCCGGGTCAGCTCAGCTTCCAGTTCGCGAAGTTCCAGAACCCGAGCTCGTTGGTCGGCATGCCGGACGGCTCGAAGCCCGCCAGGTTCGTCCGGTACGCCCAGATGGTGTCCGGGTTGTACAGCCACAGGTACGGGACCCCGGCCTGCTCGATCTCGGCCGCCCGCCGGAACAGGCCCTTCCGCTCGGCCGGGTCGGCGACGGCGTCGGCGCGCTCCAGCAGCCGGTCCAGTTCCTCGTCGCAGAAGTGGCCGATGTTGCCGCCGTCCGGGTAGCCGGCGTCGCAGCCGTCGATGGTCCCCACGGTGGACGGCTCGGTGGCGTAGTTGCCGCCTCCGAACAGCGCCAGGTCGAAGCTCCGGTCCTCGTAGGACGACAGCAGCGCGTCCGCCTGCACCTGCTCGAGTTCGACCTTCACGCCGACGGCCCCGAGCTGGCTCTGGATCACGGTGGCGGCGGTGTCGCGGTCGCGCTGGCCCGGCACCCACGACAGGGTGACCGGTTCGGACGGGTCCCAGCCCGCCTCGGCGAGCAGGCTCTTGGCCTTGGCCGGGTCGTAGGGGTACCGCTCGCCCGCCGGGGCTAGCTCGCCGTAGAAGCTGGAGTCGACGACGGTGCCGGCGCCGCCGAGCACCTTGTCCACCAGGCCCTTGCGGTCGATGGCGTGCAGCATCGCCTGCCGCACCTTGGCGTCCTTGAAGCGGTCCTGGCTCTGGTTGACCGCGATCCGGTTGAACCCCGGGCTCTTGGCCGTCGCGACCTTGACGCCGTCCATCGCCTCGACCGTCGGCAGGTCGGTCGGCGCCACCTGGACGAGGTCCATCTCCCCGGTGCCCAGCTGCGCGGTGGCCACGTCCGAGGTCACCGGCTTGAGGTACACCTTCTTGATCGAGACGGGCTCGCGGTGGTTCGGGTTCGCGGCCAGCTCGACGTACTGGTCGGTCTTGTACTGGACGAACGTGAACGCGCCGGACGAGACGGTCGGCCGGGTGAAGAACGCGTGGCCGCCCAGGTCCTTGTCGGGGACGGCGCCCAGCACGTGCTCGGGGAGGATCGGCGTGTTGCCGATCAGCCCGGCCAGGCCCGCCGCCGGACGGGTCGTGGTGATCTTCACGGTGGTGTCGTCGACCGCGGTGACGCCGTCGAGCGTGTCGGCGTCGCCGTCCGCGAGTTCCTTCGCGCCCTTCACGGCGGCGAACTTGCCCGACTGGGCGCTGCCGGTCTCCGGGTCGGCGAGGGCGGTGTAGGTGAACACCACGTCCTTCGCCGTCAGCGGCTTCCCGTCGCTCCACTTCAGGCCCGGCTTGAGTTTGATGGTGATGGTCTTCGCGTCGCCGGACACCTCGGGCGCCGCCTCGGCGAGCCGCGGGGTCAGCTCGTAGGAGGCGTCCGCGCCGTACAGCGAGTCGAAGATGAACGACATGACGAGCTGGTCCGGCCCGTTGTTGGGCGCGAGCGGGCTGAACGTCTTGGGCTTCTGGTAGAGGTACATGTTCAGAACGCCGGTGTCGCCCGCCCCCTGCTGGGTGGGGTCGGAGCTGCACGCGGCGAGGGCGCCCGCCGCGAGCACGGCGCCGAGGGCCGCCGCCCCGCCGCGCCCGCCGATGCGCCCGCGCATGCCGGTTCGACGCGTGCCGGTCGGACGCATGCCGGTTGGACGCATGCCGGTTGGACGCATGCCGGTTGGAATGGTCATGACTGCCTCTTCTCGGTAGCCGGGCTCCCGCCCGGCCACGGCGGTCCGCTCAGCGGACCCGGTTCACCAGGCTGCCGAGACCGGTCACGCGGACCGTCATCTCGTCGCCCGCGGACAGGAACTCCCCCGATGCCAAACCGACTCCGGCGGGCGTGCCGGTGTACAGCACGTCGCCGGGTTCCAGCGTCATCAGCCGGGACGCGAACGCCACCAGCTCCGCGACGCTGAAGATCATCTGACCGGTGTCGCCCTGCTGCCGCACCCGCCCGTTGACCTCCATGGTCACGTCGAGCTTCTGCGGGTCGGGCACCTCGTCGGCCGTGGTCAGGTACGGGCCCATGGCGGCGAAGCCGTCCGGCCACTTGCCGTTGAGCCAGTCGAAGAACCCGACCATCGGGTCACCGGTGTCGCGCTCGTGCCCGTAGTCCATCTTCCGGCCGGACACGTCGTTGCCGATCGTGTAGCCGCCGACGTGCTCCAGGGCGCTGTCGAGCGGGATGTCCTTGCCGCCGCGGCCGATCACCGCGACCAGCTCGGCCTCCCAGTCCACCTGCGGGCTCACCGACGGGATCGCGATCTCCTCGCCGGGGCCGCTGACCGCGGTGGCGGGCTTGAGGAACAGCCGCGGCGAGATCCGCGACTTGTCCAGCCGGTCGCCGCCGGTCTCCTCCACGTGCTCCTGGTAGTTGGCGGCGACCGCGAGCACCTTGCCCGGCCGGAGCAGCGGCGCGAGCAGCGTCACCTCGGCCAGCGGGTGCTCGCCGGACGGCTCCGGCAGCGCGTCCGGCGCGCCGAGCACGGCGCTCAGGTCGCCGGGGCCGAGGTCGGTGACGGTCGCGGCGTCGGTGATCCGGCCGTGGCGGACCCCGCCGTCGCCGGGCAGGCGGTAGGTGGCGAGCTTCATGCGTCAGTCCTCCGAGGGGTCGAGCGGCACAGTGGGGTCGAGCGGCACGGGGGTGCCGAGGGCGAGGGAGCGGGCCGCGGCGTCGGTGACGCGCAGGGCCGCGGCGGCGTCCGCGGGGCCGGCCTCGGGCGGGCGCCCCGAGACGATCGCGGTGTGCAGGGCGGTGAGCATCCGGCCGACCGTGCCGTCCGCGTGCCAGGCCGCGCGGGTGCCGAGCACCGTCCGGACGGCCGCCGCGGGGCGGGTCGCGTCGACGTCCATGACGCCGCCGGACCCGCTGATCCGGTACCTGTGCAGTGCCACGCTCCCGTACGGGGCCGTGGTTCCCGGCAGCCGGCCGACCGTGATGGTGCTGGTCAGTCCGTGGTCGTGGTCGAGGAGGAGCACGGTGGAGCGGCGGGGGTCGCGGCCCGGCAGGGCGTGCACCCGGCGGACGGCCCGGCCGGTCAGTGCGAGCACCACGTCGACCGGGTAGAGCCCGAAGTTCACCAGCTCGCCCTGCGGGCACGGGTCCCCGCCGTCCACGAGGAAATCGGCCTGGACGTTCCAGGGCAGGCCGATGCGTCCCGCCGCCAGGGCGGCTCCGGCCGAGCGGACGGCCGCGCCGAAGCGGTGGTGGTGCGCGGGCATGCAGACCAGGCCCGTCTCCCGGGCCGCGTCCTCGACGCGCCGCGCGTCCGCGGCGTCCAGCGCCATCGGCTTGTCGGCCAGCACGTGGCAGCCGGCGCGCAGCGCCTCGACGATCCGGTCGGCGCGCTCGCCGGGCGGGGCGCACACGGAGACGACCTGGGCGCCGGTCTCGGCGATCGCCGCGGTGAGGTCGTCCGCGGCCGCCTCGACGAGGGCGAAGCCGGGGTGCGCGCGGAAGGCGGGCACGTACATGTCGCTCTGGTGGTCCTGCGTGCCGAGGCCGCTCGTTCCCCAGGGCAGCGTCCGCAGTGCCACGGTTCGCGGTGTCGCGGTGCGCGGTGTCACGCGGCCTCCTTAACGACGTCGTCGACCCGTACGGGCAGGCCGGTGGCGATGGAACGTTCCGCCGCGACGCCCATGCCGACGGCCAGCAGGCCGTCGGCACCGGACACGGCGGCCGGGGCGCCGGTGACGGCGTCCGCCCAGGCGGCCATCTGGGTGGCGAACCCGTCGGTGCCGCCGGGCGGCAGCAGCGCCGTGCCCGACTCGTCGGTGACGGTTCCGGACTCGGCGTCCCAGGGCAGCGACAGCAGCCCGCCGGTTCCGGTGACCAGCACGTCCCGGCGCGCGTAGGAGGCGGGCCGGTGCCCGCGGCTCATCTCGCACACCGCGACCGCGCCGCCGGCGAACCGGACCGTCATCTCGAGGTAGTCGTAGATGTCCAGCTCGGCGGCGGTCTGGCGGCGCCCGCGGGCGTACACCGTCTCCGGGACGTCGCCCGTCCACCAGGTGACCAGGTCCAGCAGGTGGACGCCGTTGTGCAGGGCGTGGCCGCCGGAGCGGGACGGGTCGAGCATCCAGCCGCGCCAGTCGGGCCAGATCCAGCCGCCCAGGATCGACAGCCGGACCAGGTCGACGTCGCCGAGTTCGCCGGAGCGGATCACGTCCCGGACCGTCAGCGCGTAGTCATAGTGGCGGTGGCTGTGCGCGGGCATCAGCACCCGCCCCGCACGCGCGAACGCCTCGACGGCCCGCCGGGCGCCCGCGACGTCCGTGGCGAGCGGCTTCTCGATCAGCAGGTGCGCGCCCGCCGCGGCGACCCGCTCGGCGATCCCCGCGTGCGTGTCGTTGGGGGTGCACACCACGCAGCCGTCCGCGCCGGTCTCGGCCAGCGCGGCGCCGAGGTCGGTGTACCACGGGACGCCGCCGTTGGCGCGGGAGGCGGCGGCGGCCCGGCCCGCGTCGACGTCCACGACGCCGGCGAGTTCCAGGCGCGGCTCGGCATGGATCGCGGCCGCGTGCTGCGCGGCGATGAAGCCGGTGCCGACGACCAGCACCCGCACTGTCGCGGAAAGGGATTCCATGCCGGTGAATACTGAGCGGTGAGCGATTCAAACGTCAAGAGGTCGGTGGATTTTTCTTTACCCCCTCCCTGCTCAGTGGCCTTCCTTCCCGACAGAACCGTTGACATGGAACGCCTTTTCATGCAACATCCACGCCGAAACGAGACCGTTACAGTCTGCTCATTCACTTGGGGGGAACCCGATGACGACCGCCGACCTGGCCCGGCCATCCTCCGGCGGGGACCCGCTGGCCGCCGCGCGGGAGGTGATCCCCGGCGGCGTCAACTCCGCCACCCGCCTGGTCGGCCCGCCGCACGCGCTCGCCGCCGCGTCCGGCGCGTACGTCACGGACACCGACGGCCGCCGCTACCTCGACTACCACGCCGCGTTCGGCGCGATCCTGCTCGGCCACGCCGCGCCCGAGGTGGACGACGCGGTGCGGGCGGCCATCGGCGGGCTGGACCTGGTCGGCTGGGGCGTCACCGCGCCCGAGATCGAGCTGGCGCGGCTGGTCACCGAGGCGATCCCGTCCGCGGAGCAGATGATCTCGGCGATGTCGGGCAGCGAGGCCACGGCGCAGGCGGTGCGGCTGTCCCGCGCGGTCACCGGCCGCCCGCTGATCGTCAAGTTCCAGGGCGGCTTCCACGGCTGGCACGACGCGGTCGCCCGGAACGTGATCTCCCCGCCGGAACGCGCCTACGGCAGCGACCCGCTCTCCGGCGGCATCCTTCCCGAGGCGCTCGGCTCGACGCTGATCGCCGAGTTCAACGACCTGGACTCGGTCCGCTCCCTGTACGAGGCCCACCCGGACCGCATCGCCGCCGTGATCATGGAGCCGATCCCGCACAACGTCGGCGCGCTCGTCCCGACCCGGGAGTTCGCCGAGGGCCTGCGCGCCCTGACCGCGGAGCAGGGCTCGCTGCTGATCTTCGACGAGGTCATCACCGGGTTCCGGCACGCGCTGGGCGGCTACCAGGAGATCTGCGGCGTCACGCCCGACCTCACCACGTTCGGGAAGGCGATGGGCAACGGCTACCCGATCGCCGGGCTGGCCGGACCCCGGCGGCTGATGGAGCACTTCAGCTCCGCGGGCGGGGACGTCCTGCTGGCGGGGACCTTCAACGGCAACCCCGTTTCGTCCGCGGCCGCCATCGCCACCATCACCTACCTGCGCGACAACCCGGACTTCTACCGGCGCACCCACGCCCTCGGCGACCGGATGCGGGCCGGACTCGACGGCATCTGCGCCGAACTGGGCATCGCGGCCACCGCCGCGGGGTTCGGCGGCGTCTTCGCCCTCTACTTCACCGGCGCGCCGATCCGCGGCTACCGCGACCTCATGCGCAACAACGACGCCGCGTACGTGGCCTTCCACCGGCGCATGACCGATCGCGGTTTCCTGATGCTCCCGCTCTCCCTCAAGCGCAACCACATCTCCGCCGCGCACACCGCCGAGGACGTCGACCGCACCCTGGAGGCCGCCAGGGACGTGCTCCGGACGATCCGCGACGACGGGACGCTGGCCGCCGCCGAGTGAGCCCGCCCGCCCCGGCGGCTCCGCCCGGTCCGGCGGGGCGGGCGCCGTCCTTCGCCGCCGGGGAGCGCGGCGCCGCGCCTAGCGGCGGACGTCCAGCCAGACCAGGCGGTGGTCGGAGGACGGGAACGGGTAGGTGCCGGTCAGCCGGGACAGCGGGTCGGACGACACGGGCCAGAACACGCCGCTTCGGACGGTGCGCGTCCCCCGCGACGGGAGGACGTAGTCGACCCGCAGGTTGCCCGGGGACGTGTCGGCGAAGTCGGCGGTGTCGTGGCGCGGGTCGCCCTCGTGGCCGCGGTTCGCGCCGCCCTGGACCTCGGCGGCCTCGGCGGCGCCGCGGCTGGACGGCACGGACGACGCGTCGACGCGGGGGTTGCGGAGGAGCTGCCGGATCGCTCCGTTGAAGCCGTCGCCGTCGTTCGGGTCGGCGTTCTGGTCCCCGGCGATGACGAACCGGGCGCCCGGCGCCAGGCCGCCGCGCCGCCCGCGGTCGTCGTAGATGTAGCGGCCCCGCCACGGCCGGACGTAGTCCGCCCAGAAGCGGATCTCGTCGTGGTTGCGGCGCCCGTTGCGGTCCTCGGCGCCGTCGAAGGACGGCGGCGTCGGGTGGCTGACGAGGAAGTGCACGGTGCGGCGGCCCACGCGGACCGGCACGTCCCAGTGGCTCTTGGACGACAGCCGGACCTTCGCCAGCTCCTCGTCGCTGTACCAGTCGGACGGGGTGTGGGTGGTGGTGTCGTCCGGGAGGGCGGCGCCCGGCATGTCCTTCCACAGGAACTTCTGGAAGGTGCGGACCTGCCGGCGGTCGATCGGGTAGCGGGAGTAGACGACCATGCCGTACTGGCCGGGGAACACGCCGTAGCCGTAGGCGTCCTGCCCGTAGGGGTCGGAGCCGGGCTCGGTGACCGCCTCGCCGTCGTTGTTCAGGTCCAGGCCGGACGGGACGCCGGTGTTGCTCGGCGCCGTGTAGCGGTAGCGGTAGCGGATGGGGTCCGCGCCGCCCTGCCCGACCGACAGGTAGTTGTCCTGGAACAGCCGGGCGGCCTCGCCGCGCCGGTCGTAGTCGAACTCGTTGACGAGCAGGACGTCCGGGCGGGCGCGCTGGATGATCTCGGCGACCGTCCGGGCCTGCTCGTCGGTGCGGCCGGACAGGTCCGCGACGAGTTCGCCCTCGGCCGCCCGGTTCAGCGACGCGTTGAAGGTGGCGAACCGGACGTCGGGCGCGGGGCGTCCGGCGTGGGCGGAGGCGGCGGGCGCGGGCAGGGCCACGGCCGCCGCCGCGGTCGCCGCGGCGGCGAGCGCCGCGGGGGCACCGGCACGGATCATGGGTTCTCCTTCGGCCGGCCCGGGCGGTGCCCGGGCGTTCGGGGCGGTCAGGCGCGGACGCGCACGGCGAGCGCGTACACGCGGGTGGTCTGCGCGGCGCTGCCGTTGTCGTCCGACACGAGGTACAGGACGCGGCGCCCGTGCGGCGCGCGGCCGCCGAGCGCCATGCCCTCGACGTTGTCGAGGAGCGGGTTGGGCTGCGGCTGCTTCGCGGTCGCGCCGGACGGCGGGCAGTCCGCGAGGTCGACCAGCGGTTCCTTGCGGAGCACGGCCGGGGAGTCCGCGGGGACCGACGCGGCGTCCGAGACGTCCGCCGCGCGGCGCGTCGACGCCGCGTAGACCCGGACGGTGTTGCCGACGCCGGACGTCCAGCCGCGTTCGAGGGCGAGCAGGCCGCCGCCGCGGAGGGCGACGAGCTCGACGAGGCCGAGGCCCGGGTCCGTCCGGTAGGCGTACTGGGCGGTGGGCCGGTGGTCGCGGCCCGGGCGGCGGTCGTAGCGCAGGATCCGGACGACGCCGGGCGCGTCGGCCGCCAGCGGGCCCTCCATCCCGGCGTACAGGGTGCGGCCGTCGGGGGTGGCGGCGAGCGCCTCGAACGTCTGGTTGGCGACGGCGCCGCCCGCCGGGGCGACCCGGAACCGCGCGGGCACCGGCAGCTCGGCCCGCCGGCGGCCGGTCCGCGCGTCGAAGCGGCGGACGGACGGCTCGGTCTCCGAGCTCACGAGCACCGTGCGTCCGCCCGGCTCGGCGACGAGGCCCTCCCCGTCGAGATCGGCGCCGGTGTAGGGGGTGCCGTCGGGCCGCTTCAGGATCGTGGATCCGCGCGCCTCCGCGTGGAGGCCGCCGCGGCGCGTCCGCAGGTCGAGGCCGTACACGCGGGCGGGCGTGGTGCCGATGTTGTCGACGAGCGCGAGGGCGCGGCCGGGGCGGGTGACGGCGAGCGCCGAGAGCCCGGCGACGGCCGTCCCGTCCAGGGTCGCCTTGTCGAGGGCGTCGGTGAAGCCGAGCAGCGCGGCGGACGGCGAGCACGCCGCGGCGCGCGGCGGGGGCGCGGCCGCGGCGGGGACGGCGAGGGCGCCGCCGAGCACCAGCCCGGCCGCGGGGACGAGGAACCTACGCGACCACATGTCGGCCTCCGGGGGAACGCATGACCCCTGAGCGTACGGCGGGCGGGCCCGCCGTACCCCGAGCATGATCGAAGCACCCGCCGAACATCAGGTGAACGCCCGCCCCGGCCCGGATTCTCCGGCGGGCGGCCCGGTCGCCGGAGGTCCGCACGCCGGGTCGCGGCGGCCGTCCGGATCACCCTTCCTCGGACTCGTCGACGACGAGGCGGTCGCGGTCGATGCCGCCGGTGCGGTAGGCGGCGCCGCCGATCGTCTGGGCGGCGACCGGGGCGGTGATGAGCTGGAAGACGGCGACGAGCAGCAGCGGCGCGGCGGCGCTGAGGGTGTCGGCCTGCGGCGCGACGCCCGCGAGGACCAGCACCAGGCCGATCGTCTGCGGCTTCGTCGCGGCGTGCAGGCGGCTGAGCAGGTCGGGGAAGCGCAGCGCGCCGAGCGCGCCGAGGAACGAGAAGGTCGCGCCGGCGGGCAGCAGGACCGCGGTGACGAGGTCGGCGGGGCTCATCCGTGCTCCCCCCGCTCCCCCGCGAGCCGGGCCGCGGTGACCGAGCCGACGAACCCGAGGACGGCGATGACGACGAGGAGCGTGGAGTTCGCGGGCTCGTCCTGCGCGGCGACGTGCACGGCGATGCCGCTGATGAGCAGCACCGCCAGGACGTCCAGGGCCATGATGCGGTCGAACGCGGTGGGGCCGCGCAGCAGCCGGAGCGTCGTGAGGGCGAACGCGGCGCCGAGGAGGCTCAGGGTCAGGGCGTAGACGGCGGTCATGCGGGCTCCTCCGGTTCGGGCGCGCCGAGGGCGCGCAGCAGGCGGCGTTCGGTGGCGAGCAGGCCGCGCCGGACGGCCTCGGCGTCGGCGGGGTCGTCGACGGGCATGCCGTGGATGAGGAAGAGGGAGTTCTCCCAGTCGACGTCGAGGACGAGCGTGCCCGGGCGCAGCGACGTGCTCGTGGTCACCGCGAGGAGGACGACGTCCGACTGCGAGCGCGCGCGCACGCGGACGAGGGCTCCCTGGACGCGGCTCGGCCGCCACAGCGCGTGCTTGCCGATGACGACGCTCGACGCGAAGAGGTCCCACCCGAACTCGAGCAGGGCCTCGGTGAGCCGGACGGGACGGAGCCGCTTGATGAACGGGACGGTCGGCAGCCGCGTGACGGCGTACGCGGCGTAGGCGACGGCGATGCCGGACAGGACGGTCGCGCCGTCGACGCGTCCCCACAGCAGCAGCCACACGCCGAGCAGCCACAGGGCCATGCCGGTGCGGGCGGCGATGCGGCTCAGGACGTTCACCGTTCCCCCAGGACGGCCCGGACGTACGGGACGGGGTCGAGCAGTTCGGTGGCGGCGCGGTGGCTCCAGTCGGTGAGGGGGCCGGCGAACGCGGGGATGAGGAGGCCGACGCAGACCATCGCGGCGGTGACGGTCCGCATGACGCGGACGCCGCCCCGCGCGGCCGCGTCGTGGGGGCGTTCGGGCAGTTCGGCGGCGGGGGTGCGCCAGAACGCGAGGGCCCACACGCGGCTCATCGCCATGAGGGTGAGGAGGCTGGCGAGGACGGCGACGCCCGTGACGGCGTACGCGGCGGTGCTCCCGGACCCGACGCCGGCCTGGAAGATCGCGAGCTTGGCGATGAACCCGGAGGTCGGGGGGACGCCGCTGACGCTCAGCGCGGGGATGAAGAACAGCACGGAGACGAACGGGGAGACGATCGCGAGGCCGCGCAGCCGGGTGAGGGTGATCTCCCCGGTGAGTCCCTGCATGAGGTCGCTGACCAGGAACAGCGTCGCCTGGACGATGATGTGGTGGACGAGGTAGAGGATCGCGCCGGTGAGTCCCGCGACGGTGAACAGGCTGAGCCCGAACAGCATGTAGCCGATGTGCCCGACGAGGGTGAGCGACAGGACGCGGTGCAGGTCGTCGTGGGTGAGGGCGCCGAGCGTCCCGACGAGCAGGGTGAGCGCGGCGAGGCCGAGCATCGGCCAGGAGAGCGATTCGCGGGGGAACAGCAGGGTCTCGACGCGGATCAGCGAGTAGACGGCGGCCTTGGTGAGCAGCGCGGCGAACACGGCGGTGATCTGGGTGATCGCGACCGGGTAGCTGTCGGGCAGCCACAGGTGCATCGGGACGATCGCGCTCTTGATGCCGAACACGACGAGGAACAGCATGGCGAGCCCGGTGCGGGTCCCGGCCGGCAGCTCGGCGGTGCGGGTGGCCAGCTCGGCGAGGTTGACGGTGCCGGTCGCGGCGTAGGTGAGCCCGATGGCGGTGAGGAAGAGGATGGACGAGGTCAGGCTGACGGCCGTGTACGTCATGCCGGCCTGGACGCGTTCGCGGCTGGGCGACAGCGTCAGCAGGACGTAGCTGGACGCGAGCATCACCTCGAACGCGACGAACAGGTTGAACAGGTCGCCGGCGAGGAACGTCAGGCAGACCCCGGCGGTGAGGGTGAGGTACGCGGGGTAGAAGACGCCGGGTTCGTGCTCGCCGCCGAGGCCGCCCGCGCCCTCCCCCACGCCGTGGATCATGATCGCGAGCAGCACGACGGCGGACACCGTCACCAGCAGCGCGGAGAGCCGGTCGGCGACGAGCGTGATGCCGAGCGGCGCGGCCCAGCCGCCGAGCTGGACGGCGGTGACGCCGTCCCGGGCGACGGCGGCGACGAGCGTCCCGGCCGCGGCGACGACCCCGGTGACGACGAGCGGCGCGACGATCCGCAGCAGGGTGTCGCGGCGCCGGACGATCAGCGCGAAGGCCGCGCCGAGCAGCGGCAGGACGAACGGGAGCGGGACGAGGACGTTCATCCGCCGCCTCCGGGCGGGCGCTCGTCCGGCGGCGCCCCCTCACCGGACGGGCCCCCCTCACCGGATGGGCGCTCGCCGGGCCCCTCTTCGCCGGACGCGGGCTCGGGCCCGTCCCGGGGGGCGGGCTCCGGGCCGCCCTCGACCGGGTCGCCCGTCCAGGTGTCGGGGTCGGCGCGCTCCGCCGCCGAGATGCGGCGGTCCTCGACGTCGTCCTGCACCTCGTCCTCGCCGGTGAGGAGGCGGCTGCGGTAGGCGAGCGCGAGCAGGAACGCGGTGACGCCGAAGGTGATGACGATCGCGGTGAGGGCCATCGCCTGCGGCAGCGGGTCGGCCATCTCCCGGTCGTCCTTCCCGCCGAGCAGCGGCGGCGCCCCGGACGGCCCGCCCGCGAGCAGCAGCGCGAGGTTCCCGCCGTGGCCGAGCAGCATGAAGCCGACGACGATGCGGACGAGCGAGCGCTGCAGCATGAGGTGAAAGCCGGTCGCGAACAGGACGGCGACGGCGACCATCAGCGTGACGGTGGGTCCGGTCATCGGGGCTCCTCTCCGGCGACGTCGCGGGCCGCCTCCTCCGCGCCGCCGTCCCGGCCCTCGTCCTGCCTCCGCTCCAGGCTCGCGCCGAGGGTGGTGAGGATCGTCAGGACGAGCCCGAGCACCAGCAGGTACACGCCGATGTCGAAGAACAGGCTGGTGGGGACGTGGATGTCGCCCACGAGGGGGGCGTGCGCGTGGTACGTCGTCTGGTACAGGAACGCGCCGTCGATGAGCCAGCCGGCGGCGCCGGACGCGAGCGCGACCAGCAGTCCGCCGCCGAGCAGCACGGCGGGCCGGACGGGGATGGCGAGGGCCAGCTCGCGCTTCCCGCCCGGCAGGTAGCGCAGGACGAACGCCATCCCGGCGACGAGCCCGCCGACGAACCCGCCGCCGGGGCGGCCGTGCCCGGCGACGAGCAGGTACACCGACACCACCAGGAGGGTGGGCCCGAGGAGGCGGGCGGTGGCCTCCAGCACGACGGACGAGCCGCCGAGCGGCGGCCGTCCGGGTGCGGCGAGCCAGCGCGTCCGCCCCTCCCGCGGCGCGGGCGGGGGCCGCGACGGCTCGCCCCGCATCCCGTGGGTGGGGCCGGGCCGGACGGTGCGGCGCTCGCGGAGCGGCGGGGCGCCGGGCCCGGTGAGGACGAGCCCGGCGACGCCCATCGCGGCGACGGCGAGCACGACGATCTCGCCGAGCGTGTCGAGCGCGCGCAGGTCCACGATGATCGCGTTGACGACGTTCTTCGCCTCCTCCTCCCTCGCGGGGCCGGCGTAGGCGGGGCCGACGGGGGCGGCGGTGCGGCTGAGCGCGGCGACGGCCAGGAACAGCGCGACGAACGCGCCGAGGCAGGCGCTGAGGAGGGCGGTGCCGACGCGGGCGGGCGTCGTCCGGCGGCGCGGCGGGAACCGGTCGGGGAGCCGCCGCAGCGCCAGCACCAGCATGATCAGGGAGAGGGTCTCGACGACGAGCAGGGTGAGCGCCACGTCGGGGCCGCCGTGCACGACGAACAGGCCGCCGACGGCGTAGCCGACGCCCGCGAGCAGCAGCGCGGCCGACAGCCGGCGGCGGACGCGGACCGCCGCGAGCGCGCACACGACGACGATCCCGACGAGCAGCGGCTGCCCCGGTTCGTCCCAGCCGCTCAGCCGCTCGGCGGACGGCGCGGGCGCGGTGCCGCGGAGGAGCCCGGAGACGAGCCCGACGCCCGGCAGCAGCAGCACCATCGTCCCGATCACGGCGAGGTACGCGGGCAGGGAGCCGGTCTGGACGCGGCGGGTGACGCCCCGCGCGGCGGCGAGCGTCGCGGCGACGGTGCCGTCGTAGGCGTCCTGCGCGTCGGGGGCGCGCCACCGGACGGGCGGCGCGGGGAACGTCCGCCCGAACGCCCGGTACAGGGCGAAACCGGCGGCGAACGCGACGAGGGTGAGGACGACCGGCAGCCCGAGCCCGTGCCAGAGCGCGAGCTCGTAGCCGGGGTGCGGGGCGGGGAGCGTGTCGGCGTACCCGGCGAGGAGGGTGTCGAGGGGGCCGGTCAGCAGGCCCCCGGCGAACCCGGCGGCGGCGAGGGCGACGACCGGTCCGACGAGCCCCCACGGGGTGCGCGGCCGTCCCTCCTCGCCCGCGGAGCCGCCGAACGCGCCGTGCATGAACCGGAGGCCGTAGGCGACGGTCAGCGCGGAGCCCGCGACGATCCCGGCGAGGACGGCGGCGTCGGCGCCGCCGTGCGCGAACGCCTTGAGGGCCGTCTCCTTCGCGACGAACCCGAGGAGCGGCGGCACGCCCATCATGGACGCGACCGCGAGGGCGGCCGCGACGGTGAGGACGGGGCGCCGCCGCCCCGACAGCTCGTAGGCGCGGCGCGTCCCCTCCTCGTGCTCGATGACGCCGACCGCGAGGAACAGCGGCGCCTTGAACAGGCCGTGCGCGAGCAGCAGCGCGACGCCGGCGAGCGCGGCCGTCCGGGTCCCGGCGCCGAGCAGCACCATGAGGAAGCCGAGCTGGCTGACGGTGCCGTAGGCGAGCAGCCGCTTCAGGTCGTCCTGGCGGAGCGCGATGACGCCGCCGACGAGCAGGCTGACGAGGCCGACGGAGACGATGAGCGGGCTCCAGAGGCCGGTCTCGGCGAACGCGGGCGACAGCCGCGCCACCAGGTAGACGCCGGCCTTCACCATCGCGGCGGCGTGCAGGTAGCCGCTGACGGGCGTCGGCGCGACCATCGCGGCGGGCAGCCACGCGTGCAGCGGCATCTGCGCGGACTTCGCGAACGCGCCGAGCAGGACCAGCACCATCGCGGTGCGGGCGGCGGCGCCGCCGGGCGGGTCCGCGACGATCTCGGAGATCCGGTACGTCCCGGCGGTCTCCCCGAGGACGACGAACCCGGCGAGCATGACGAGGCCGAACGCGGTGGTGGTCAGCAGCGCCTGGAGGGCGGCGCGCCGGTCCTCGGTCCGCTCGGGGTGCCCGGCGCCGATGAGGATGAACGAGCTGACGGTGGTCAGTTCCCAGAACACGTAGAGGACGAGCAGGTTGTCGGCGAGGACGAGCCCCGTCATCGCGCCCGCGAACGCGACGAGCGTCCCGACGGTGAGCCGCTCGGTGCGGGGGCCGGACGGGAAGTACCGGGCGGCGTAGCACAGGACGACCGCGCCGACGCCGCCGACGAGCAGCAGCATCACGACGGCGAGGGCGTCCAGCCGGAAGTCGATCGTGAGGCCGAGGCCGGGCGCCCAGGACAGCCGCGCGGTGTCGTCGTGCCCGCCCGCGACGTCCCCGGCGCGGGCGACCGCCCACGCGGCGGTGGCGGCGGGGACGAGCGCGGCGGCGTACCCGAGCGCGCGGCCGTCCCGGCCGGCCGCCCAGGGGACGAGGACGGCCGCCGCGGCGTACAGCAGGATCAGCGTGAACATGAGGACGCCGCGGCACCCCCTCCCTGCTGATCACCGGTGCTGACGTCGATCTACCCGACATGCGGCACCGAAACGGAGGCGGCGGAACGGTGTTCGGCGGAGTGCGCGGCGGGACGGGCGGCGGCGGGGACGCCGCGCGGCGGCCCGCGCGAACCGGTTGTCGGGCGGGCCCGCGTTTGGTTCGCTGCTCGTGACACGCCCGAGGACCCCCGGCCTTATGGAGGCGACCGTGAGCGGCGACGAGGCATTCTCCTGGCACGAGGCCGAGAAGGACTTGATGGCCGGGATCGACACGTCGATCCCGCATTCGGCGCGGATCTGGAACTACTGGCTGGGCGGCAAGGACAACTACGCCGTCGACCAGGAGGCCGGCGCCCATTTCGCCGAAATCTATCCGAGCATCGCCGACATGGCCCGCTCGTCCCGGTACTTCATCATGCGGGTGGTGCGGTACCTGGCGGGCGAGGCGGGGGTGCGGCAGTTCCTCGACATCGGCACCGGCCTGCCCAGCCACGACAACACCCACGAGGTGGCGCAGCGCGTCGCGCCCGGCACCCGCACCGTGTACGTCGACAACGACCCGCTCGTCCTCGCGCACGCGCACGCCATGCTCACCGGCAAGGGCACCGGCGGCACCGACTACATCGACGCCGACCTGAACGATCCCGGGGCGATCCTGGACGTCGCCCGCACGAAGCTCGACTTCGGGCGGCCCGTCGCGCTGATGCTCATGGGCGTGCTCGGGCACGTCCCGGTGTCCGGGGACGACGACGCCCGCGCCCGCGGGATCGTCGGGACGCTGAAGGACGCGCTGCCGTCCGGGAGCTACCTCGCCCTCTACGACGGGACGGACACCGACCCGTCGTTCGTGGCGGCGGTCGGCGACTACAACGCGGGCGGGTCCGACCCGTACGTCCTGCGGAGCCCCGAGCAGCTCGGGCGGTTCCTGGACGGCTTCGAGCCCGTCGACCCGGGCCTGGTGGAGATCGGGCGGTGGCGCCCGGACCCGAACCCGTTCGACGACGCCCGCGGCCACGACGCCTGGGGCGGTGTCGCCCGCAAACCCTAGGCGCCCGCAAACCCTAGGCGCCCGCAAACCCTGGGCGCCGCGGCCGGTGGCGGGCCCCTGGCAGCGCCCCCGGGGACGCCCGTCGGGACGTCCCCGGGGAGGTCGGTCAGGGGCGTTCGCCGGGCTCGTCGACGATCGCGGCGGCCGTCCTGACCTGCTCGTACTGCAGGGTGCCGCTCTTGACGACGAGGTCGCCGCCGTCATCGCCTTCGAGGGTCCGGTCGCCGACCGTGACGGAGCGCTCGCCCAGGTAGCGGTAGGTCTCCGGGTCCAGCAGGACCTCCTGCCGCACCCAGCCCTCCCGCGCGGTCAGCCCGAGGGTGACCGCCGGGCGCCCGGCGGCGTCCACGGTGCCCTCGGTGGCGGTGACACCGGGGATCCGCCGCATCGCCCCGAAGATCGCCGCCTCGACCTGCGGCGGGTGCAGGTTCTCGGCGAGGATCGTGATGAGGGTGCCGAACGCGAGTTCGTCCGGCTGGCCGGGCATCGCGCCGATCTTGCGGAGCAGCGCGTCCGGGTCGGTCGGCAGCGGGTCGAACCGGGACGCGCGCGGCTTCCCCTCCGAGGCGGGCGGCTCGGTGAGCTTCCCGTCCCGGTACGCGGCGTACTGGTGCTTCCCGTCGACCCGCCGCCACAGCTCCCAGGACTTCGTCTCGTACGGCCCGCCGGTGACGGCGCCGGACGCTTCGGCCGCGCCCTTCATCCGGACCTTGGTGTAGAGCCACTGCTCGGGGCCGGGCGCGGTGTACGGGCGGGCGGCGGCGGCCGCGACGGCGCCGTCGAGGATCTCGGAGGCGTGCGCGACCGACCCGACGGCCGGGACGGGCGCGGCGGGCCGCCCGTCGCCGGTGGAGACGACCGCCACTCCGGCGGTCGCGGCGGCGGCCAGGGCGCCGGCCGCCGCGAGGCGGACGGCGAGGCGCGGGAACCGGCGCGCGGACCGGCGGGGCGGTGCGGGCGCGTCGGCGGGCGACGCCGCGGTGATGTCGGCGAGCAGGGCGCGCGCGGCGGGCCGGTCCGCGTACCCGGCGAGGTCGCCGTCGCGCACCCGGGCCAGGGTGCGCACCAGCTCGTCGGCGGGGTCGCCTGCGGGACGGTCGGCGGGGCGGTCGGTGGGACGGGACGTCATGTCAGCGGCCTCCGTTGGCGGTGAGGGGCGCGGTGTCGAACCCGGCCGAGTGCAGGCGGCGGGACAGCCGCTTGCGGGCCCGGTGCAGCCGGACGCGGGCGGTCCCGGCGGAGCAGCCGAGGACGGCGGCGACCTCGGCGTGGCCGAGGCCCTCCCAGGCGACCAGGCGGAGCAGTTCGCGGTCGCTCTCGGACAGGCCCGCGAACGCCTGCGCGACGGCGGACGTGTCGACGAACTCGTCCGCCGCGGCGGCGAGCTCGTCGCGGAGTTCCGGGTGCAGGGGCGCGGTGCGCTTCCGGCGCCGCGCCTCCTTCTCCCAGTGCCGGGCGAGCACGCGGCGCGCGACGCCGTACAGCCACAGCCGCGCGGCGTCGCCCTCCGGGACGTCGTCCAGCCGCCGCCACGCGACGGTGAAGATCTCCGCGACGACGTCGGCGGCGTCGTCCGGGGAAGTGCAGCGCCGCAGGACGTAGCCGAGGATCGGCTCGTACAGCGCGGTGTAGACGGCCTCGAACCGGGCTTTCCGCCCGGCCGTCCTCGGGTCATCCATCGGCGGCCCGGTGGTGCTCGTGACGCATGCGGCTCTCCTCGAGTCGGTTCGCCCCATACGTGCGGGGAGGGGTGCCGGCGTTACACCCGGCGCGGTTGAATGGGTGCGTGGCGAAGGCGTGCGCGTGCGGAAGCGGGATCGGGTACCGGCGGTGCTGCGGGCGGTTCCACCGGGGCGAGGCGGCCGCGGCGACGGCCGAGGAGCTGATGCGGTCGCGGTACAGCGCGTTCGCCGAGCACGACGCGGACTACCTGCTGCGGACGTGGCATCCGGCGACGCGCCCCGGAGGGATCGACTTCGATCCGGGGACGCGCTGGACGGGCCTGGAGATCGTCCGGACCGAGGCGGGCGGGCCGGCGGACGCGCGGGGCGTCGTCGAGTTCCGCGCCCGGTACGCGTCCGGCGGGGAGGCCGGGGAGATGCACGAGGTCAGCCGGTTCGTCCGCGACGGCGACGCGTGGGTCTACGTGCGCGGGAAGGCCGGCTGAGCGGCCCACCGCTCCCCGCGTCACCCTCCCGTCTCGGTGTCGAACCGCTCGCGTGCGGCCTCCACGGCGGGCATGGTGGCGGTGCTCCAGTCGAGGAGCGCGTCGATCAGGTCCTGGAGCGTCTTCCCCAGCGGAGAGATGCGGTACTCGACGGCGAGCGGCCGGGTGCCGACGACGACCCGTTCGACCATCCCGTTGCGTTCGAGGCGCCGCAGCGACGCGGTGAGCGACTTCTGCGTGACGACCGGGATGGCGCGGCGCAGCTCGTTGAAGCGCAGGGACCGCTCGCACAGTTCGTCGAGCACCTGCAGCGACCACTTGTCGAGCACCTGGTCGAGCAGTTCGCGGTGCTGCGCGGTGATCTGGGGGCGGTCTGCCCCGGGCCGGGCGGTTTCCTTCATGACACCTGGTCTCGTTGAAGTTCCCTTCGGACACCAAGTACACCTTGGATACCGCTAATCGGCAACCGGAAGGGATCTCCCATGAGCGTGCGGCTGCTCACCCCCGAGGGCATGTTCCAGCCCGTCCCCTACCACCACGTCTCGGTCTCCACGGGCACCCGCCAGGTGCACGTGGCCGGGCAGATCGCGCGCGACGCGGAGGGGCGGCCCGTCGCGACCGGCGACCTCGCCGGACAGGTCGTCCAGGCCATGCGCAACACCGCGCGCGGCCTCGCCGGCGCCGGGGCCGGGTTCACCGACGTCGTCCGCCTCCGGTTCTTCGTCGCGGGCTACCGCCCGGAGATGATGGACGCCTTCATGGCGGGCATCGAGCGCGTCGCCGCGGAGGTGGGGCTGCCGCGGCCGTGGCCGCCCGTGTCGGTCATCGGGGTGGACTACCTGTTCGAGCCCGACGTGCTGGTCGAGGTCGAGGCGTTCGCCGTCCTCGACTGACCGGCGGAGACCTCGGTGATCGCGCCGTCCGCCAGCCGCAGCACGCGGTCGGCCTCGCCCAGCAGCGCCGGGTCGTGGGTCGCGACGATGACGGTCACGCCCTCGCTCGCGACGATCGCGCGCAGCAGCGGCATGAGGGCGGCGGCGGTCTCGGAGTCGAGCTGCCCGGTGGGCTCGTCGGCCAGCAGCAGCCGCGGCCGGTTCGCGAGGGCGCGGGCGACCGCGACGCGCTGCCGCTGCCCGCCGGACAGCTCGTGCGGGCGCTGCTCCGCGTGGTCGGCCAGCCCCACCAGCCCGAGCAGGACGCGGACGCGCTCGTCCCGTTCGGCGGGCGGGGTGCGGGTGAGCCGGAGCGGCACCTCGATGTTCTCGGCGGCCGACAGCACGGGCAGCAGGCCGTGCGACTGGAACACGAACCCGATGACGTCGCGGCGGAGGGTCAGCAGGGCGTCCTCGGGGAGCGCGCCGACGTCGCGGCCGGCGACGCGGACGGTGCCGCCGTCGGGCGCGTCGAGGCCGCCGATCAGGTTGAGCAGCGTGGTCTTGCCGGACCCGGACCGCCCGGTGACCGCGACGAACTCGGCGGGCGCGACGGTGAGGGACGCGCCGCGCAGCGCCGGGACCTCCACGCGCCCGGTGCGGTAGGTCCGGACGAGGCCGCGGGCCTCGACCATCGGCCCGCCCGCCGGGTCGGCCGCCGGTTCGCTGGCCGGTTCACTCATCGGCTCCCCCGTTCGCGGTCTCGGCGCCGTCCGGCCAGACGCCGACGTGGTCGGTCTCCAGCGCGAGCCGGACGCGGTCGCGCATGCCCAGCGCCGCCGTGAAGCCCTTCGGGAGCTGCACGCGCCCGGCCCGGTCGAGCAGCGCGTACTCCTCGTCGGTCCGGACGCCGTCGGCGCCGGTGCGGCGCCGGACCTCGCTGCTCGTCCGCCCGTCCCGGATCCCGACCGTGCGGTCGACGCGCTCGGACACCTGGGCGTCGTGGGTGACGACGACGGTCGTGGTGCCGAACTCGGCGTTGACGCGGCGGAGCGCGTCGAACACCTCGCCCGCGGTGCCGGTGTCGAGCTCCCCGGTGGGCTCGTCGGCGAGCACGACGTGCGGCTCGTTCGCGACGGCGACGGCGATCGCGACCCGCTGCCGCTGGCCGCCGGACAGCTCGGCGGGCCGCCGCCCGGCGCAGTCGCCGACGCCGAGCATGCCGAGCAGCTCCGCGGCGCGGGTCGTCCGGTCGCGGCGGCGCCGCCCGGCGAACCGCATCGGCAGCTCGACGTTCTGCGCGGCGGTCAGGTACGGGAGGAGGTTGCGGCCGGTCTGCTGCCACACGAACCCGACCTGCCCGCGGCGGAAGCGGAGCCGCTCTTTGGACGTCATGGTGAGCAGGTCGGCCCCGGCGACGCGGGCGACCCCGGCGGTCGGGACGTCCAGCCCGGACAGGATGTTCAGCAGCGTCGACTTCCCGGACCCGGACGCCCCGACGATCGCGATCAGCTCGCCCGGGTCGACGAGCAGGTCGAGGCCCTGCAGCGCGACGACCTCGATGCCGTCGGTCTTGTAGATGCGGACGAGGCCGTCGCAGACGATGTGGGCGCCGGCGCCGAACTCCGGGCCCCGGTCGACGGCCCGGCGTTCGAGTTCGGCCAGATCGGGTGCGTCGGTCATGTCGGTCGGTCCCCCGTTCTCGGGACGGCGCCGGTCCGCGCGTCGAAGGCGCGGTCGACGAGGACGGCCGCCGCGGCGGCGGCCAGCAGGGCGGCGAGCAGCCCGAGCACGGCGGCGGCGCTCGGGAGGCCGGCGGTGGCGGCGAACCCGCTCGTGTAGGGGCGCAGGTCGACGACGGGCCCGGTGATGCCGGGCAGCAGCAGCCCGAGCGCCCACCCGGCGCCGACCGCGCACAGCAGCACCGGGGCGAGCTCGACGAGCGCGAGGGCGCGGCCCTGCCGCCGGCTCAGCCCGAGGACGCGCAGCCGGGCGACGGTCTCGGCCCGGGCGCGGGCGCCGACGACGAGGACGAGCAGCACGGTGAGCAGCCCGAACGCGGCGGCGATGAGCGCGCCGCCCGCGAAGGTGCGGTGGACGACGGTGACCAGCGGCGCGTCCGTCATGGCGTGCAGGACGTCGCGGCGCAGCTCGACGCCGGTGCCGTCCGCGGCGGCGCGGAGGGCGGCGGCGTCGAGGCCGGTCCCGGCGACGAAGTAGTCGGCGGCGGCCCCGCCGGCGGTGACGGCGTCGAACGGGACGATCGCGAACGCGCTCCCGGCCGTCTGCCCGGGGAAGCGCTCGATGCGCCCGGCGGCGGTGACGCGGACGGGGTCGAGGCCGTACCGGCCGAGCGTCACGGGTCCGGGGCCGGCGATGTCCGCGGCGGCCGGGGACAGCAGCGCCCGGGACGTCCCGGGCGCCGCGGGCACGCCGGGCACGGCGGGCGCGAGGTCGCGGTAGGCGTCGAGGTCGACGGCGATCAGCGTGATGGGGGCGGGGTCGTCGGGGGTGGTGACGTCCGGGACGATCCGGGCGGGCACGACGCCGGTGACGCCGTCGACGCCGCGGAGCCGTTCCGCGGCGTCGGAGCGGAACCGGTCGGCGGACACCCGCGCGTCCGCGCCGACCCGGGACCAGGCGGCGCGGTCCTGGGCGCGCTGCAGCCCGGCGTCGACGGTCGCGGTGAACCCGGCCGTCGCGGCGGCGAGCAGCAGCACGGCGAGCGGCAGCGCGCCGATCGCGCCCTGCCGGGCGGCGCGGGCGACGCCGAGGAACGCGACCGCGCCGGACCGGCGGCGCAGCAGCGGCCCGGCGGCGCGCAGCAGGTACGGGTAGCAGCGCAGGACGAGCGCGCCGAGCGCGGCGCCGAGCAGCACGGGCACGGCGGCGACCAGCGGGTCGGCGCCCGCCGCCGCGCCCGCGTCCGCGCCGCGCCGCCGCAGCAGCACGACGCCGATGGCGGCGAGCGCGACGAGCAGGCCGTCCAGGACGAGCCGCCGCCGGGACGGGCGGACCGCCGCCAGGTCGGCGCGGCCGCCGGCCGCCGTGGGGACGCGTTCCCGCAGGACGGCGGCGGCCGGGACGGCGACGGCGAGGGCGGCGAGCACGGCGACGGCGACCGCGGACGCGTCCTGCGGCGGGCCCGCGTCCAGCAGGCGCCCGGCCGCGTACCCGAGAGCGGCGGCGGGCAGCACGGCGGCGGCGGTGACGGCGCAGGCGGGCGCGGCGAGCTGCGGCAGCGACGCGCCGCGCGCCCGCATGGCGGCGAGCGCGGGGCGGAGCCGGTCGCCGAGCAGCCCGGCGGCCAGCAGCACCGCCCCGGCGGCGACGGCGGCGAGCCCGCCGAAGGCGAGGCCGAGGACGGACCGGGCGGCGTGCAGCCGGCCGGCGTAGCCGGCGAGGTCGTCGCCGAGGGACGACTCGACGGCGCACGGGAAGATCTCGACGCGGCTCTTGACGGCCGTGCGGTACGCCTCCAGGGCGGCGGCGAGCCCGGCGGCGCCGGCCGCGTCGACGGCGTCCGCCCGGACGGGGAACCGCCACGTGTAGGTGAGCCGCCGGGCGGGCTCGGCGGTCAGCAGCCGGTAGCCCGGGCCGTCGGCGAGCAGGGTGCCCGCGTCCGCCCGGGTGCCGTCGGAGCCGATCGTCACCGTCTCCGGCCGGAGCAGGAACCCGCGCTCCGCCCAGTAGGGGTCGCCGGGGTCCTCCGGCTCGTACAGCCCGGAGACGCGCACCCGCAGCGGCCCGGCGTCCTTGTCGGGGAGGACGAGTTCGTCGCCGACGCGGTGGCCGAGCCGTTCGGCGAACGGCCGGGCCATGGCGACGTGCAGCGCGGCGCCGTCGCGGTCGTTCGGCCCGTTGCGGGGCGCGGCGCCCTCGACGAAGCGGACGCGTTCGAGCGCGCCGGCGTCCCAGCCGACGGCGAGCAGCTGCGGCCCGCGGTCCCCGGCGACGGACATCCGGTCGGTCGTGACGGACGGCTCCGGCTGCCCGGCGGCGCCGTGCAGCGCGGGCGGCAGCAGGGCCTCCCAGGCGCGCCCGTGGTGCATCATCGCGGCGTTGGTGGGGACGGCCGTGCGCGCCTCGCCCGCCTGCACCTTGCCTTCGACGACGACGGCGGGGGTGCGGCCGACCGCCGCCCGCGCCGCCCGGTCGTACCCGGCGGCCGTCGAGGCGGGCACGGCCACCGCGAGCAGCGCGGTCACCAGCGTCAGGACGCCGAGCGCGGCGAGCGGCGCCCACTGTGCGCGCGCGAGCCGGCTCCAGGGCCCGTTCGGCGGACGCGCCATCATTCCTCCCTCGCGCCGGGTCCGGTGCCGGGTCCGCCGCGGCCGAGCGCCCGCAGCACCGGCGGGAGGACGAGGCCGAGGACCGCGACGACGCCCGCGAGCATGGCGAGCACGAGGGGCCACCGGACGACGAGTTCGGCGGGCGGGTACGGATCCGCGGCCTGCACGCCGAGGACGATGTGCGGGACGACGAGCCGTGCGACGGCGAACCCGAGGACGGTGCCGCCGGCGAGGCCGAGCGCGATGAGGAACGCCTGCTCGACCGCCAGCGTCCCGGCGATCTGCCGGGGGTGGACGCCGAGGGCGCGCAGGACGGCGAACTCGCGGGCGCGCTCCCCGGCGGTGACGGCGGCGTTGACGGCGAACGCGAGGGCGGCGAACGCGACGGCGGCGCCGAACCCGAGGACGAGCGACCCTTGCAGGGCGGCGCCGAGCGGGGCGTCGGCGAGACCGGCGCGCAGCCGCGACCGGTCTGCGGCGACCGTCCCCCAGGCGGGCCGCTTCGCGAGCGCGGCGGCCGCGGGGCCGGTGTCGCCGCCGCGCACCGCCGCCCACCACTCGCCGGGCGCGGCGTCGGCGGTGTCCGCACCGGCGGCGAGCCGGGCGCTCTGGAGCGCGGGCAGGTCGACCAGGACGCCCGGCAGGCCGGGGTCCGTCGCGGGCAGCGCGGGCACGATCCCGACCACCGTGACCGGCTGGTCGCCTTCGGGTGTGGCGAGGGTGACGGTGTCGCCGGCGCCGGCCTTCGCGCGGTCGGCCGCCGCGCGCGTCACGACGCCGGGCACGGCGGGCAGCGGGGCGTCCGCCCCGGACGCGGCGGGGGCGGGCGCGCCCGGCGCGGTGAGGACGGCGTGGACGCCCCGCGACCGGGTGGACGCGTCGGGCGGTTCGGCGGCGGGGATCGGGAGGTCGGCGATCTCGCCGCCGTCCCGCTCGTTCGGCACGGGCCGCACCCCGGGCGCGGCCAGGTCGTCGGTGATCCGCCAGCGGGCCCCGTCCGGGAGCGCGGCGGGCCGCCCGTCCCCGCGCACGCCGAGCACCTCCAGGCGCATCGGCCCGGTGGGCGGGCCGTCGTCGTAGGAGTAGTGGAACGCGCGGACCGCCAGCGGGAACGCCGGGCGGCCGTCCGGCCCGGCGAGGTCGGCGACGCGGACGGCGACGGTGCGGGCGCGGCCGTCCGCGCGGACGGTCGGCAGGTCGACGCGGTGCAGCAGGCCGCGCGCGTCGGCGATCGTCGCGGCGACGGTGTAGGGGGCGGCGGCCGGCGGTTCGGGGGTGTCGCCGTGCGGCGGGCCCTCGCGGGTGAGGCGCAGCTCGAACTCGAGCCGTCCGGGCGTCCCGGGGACGGCGACCGCGGGCGCGGGCGGGCGCCCCGCCGCCAGGTCGCCGAGCCGCAGGCCGTCCCGGAGGCCGGGCCGGACGCGCAGCAGCGGGGCGAGGGCGCCGGTGTCGGCGGCGAGCAGCGTCGCGTCGCCGGTCCCGAGGGAGCCGCCGGTGCGCAGCACCGCGGCGGTGCCGGTGACGCCGGGCAGCGCCGCGAACCGCCCGCCCGCGCCGAGGACGGTCGGGCCCCCGCCGCCGGTGGCGGCGGCGATCCGCAGGTCGGCGCCGCCGCGGAAGTCGGCCTGGTCGAGCTGCGAGCGCCGCCAGGTCGACATCGTCGTCACCGACAGGACGCCGACGGCCATCGCCATGACGAGCAGCAGCACGGGGCCCGCGTAGCGGAGCGGGCGGCGGCCGACCTGGCGGGCGGCCAGGACGGGCGCGAGCCCGCGGCGCCCGGCGGCGAACCGCTCGGCGGCGCGGGTCGCGGCGGGCAGCAGCCGGAGCAGCAGCACCGCGCCGGCGAGCAGGCCCAGCGCGGGACCGGCCACGATGAACGGGTCCACGCCCGCCCCCGTGCCGCCGGCGCCGTACCGGGTGAGCTGCCAGATCGCGAGCGCCGCGACGAGCAGCAGCGCGAGGTCGCCGCCCGAGCGCCGCAGCCGGCCCCGCTCCGTCCGGCCGATGCCCGCCCGCACCTCGACGAACGTCCGGTTCGCGCCGCGCAGCGTCGGGACGGCCAGCACGATCGCGCACGCCGCCGCCGTGGCCACCGACACCGCGTACAGCGGGGCGAGGGGCCCGGTGCCGGGGGCGAGGCCGGCGGCGCGCACGGCGGGCGCCGTCCCGGCGAGCCGCAGCAGCGGGCCGGCGAGCAGCGGGCCGAGCAGCGCGGCGGGCGCCGCGATCAGCACGCCCTCGGCGAGCGCGAGCCCGGCGAGCTGCCGCATCCCGAGGCCGCGGGTGCGCAGCAGCGCGACCTCGCCGCGCCGGTGGTCGGCGACGAGCCGGGCCACCAGCAGCCACGCGCAGCCCGCCAGCAGCACGAGTTGCAGCACCGGGATCAGCATCGTCGACCGCGCCGCCTGCAGCGCGCCCTGGAGCCGCCCGGTCAGCTCGGGCAGCTCCGTCACGACGGTGTAGCCGGCGCCCTGCCCGGCGAGGGCGTCCGAGCCGCGCGCGACGCGGTCGCCGAGCGCGCCGAGGTCGTCGGCGCCGACGCCGCGCAGGTCGGGCATGACGGTCCAGCGGGCCTCCGTGCCGGTGCCGCCCGCGAACCGCTCCGCGAACGCCTCGGGGCGGACGACGAACGGCCCGTACGTCGTGTAGTCGAGCCGCTCGGCGCCCGTCGTGATCAGCCGGTCCCCGCTCCACACGTGGTGGCGGGGGTCGCGGACCTCGAACAGCCCGACGACCGCGACCCGCGCGACCGCCGTCTCGTCCACGCGTCCCCGCAGCGTGAGGACGTCGCCGACGCGGACGTCCAGCGCCGCGGCGGCCGGGGCGGGCAGCACCGCCTCGACCTCGTCCGCCCGCTCGTCCGCCTGCTGGTCCGCCCGCTCGCCGCCCGGGCCGG
The DNA here is from genome assembly GCF_003947565.1 of Actinomadura sp. WAC 06369. Lineage (NCBI taxonomy): Bacteria > Bacillati > Actinomycetota > Actinomycetes > Streptosporangiales > Thermomonosporaceae > Actinomadura > Actinomadura sp. WAC 06369. The sequence continues at coordinate 40,813 of NZ_QHJN01000029.1, forward strand.
GCCAGCGCCCGCCGGTCAGGCGCGCGTGCCGCTCGATCGCGGTGTGCGTCTCGAAGACCGTGAGGTCGGGGCGGCCGCCGCGCTCCCGGCCGGGCAGGGCGTAGGAGTCGCTGCGCGCGGACAGCGCGACCGCCGGGGGCGCGTCCGGGTAGATCCGCCGGATCTCGCCCTCGATCCGCCCGCGCGCCTCGGTGAGGCCGCCGCCGGGGACGTGCCCGGTGATCGTCGTCCCGGCCGTGGCGAACGTCGCGTCGCCGAGGGTGCGCTGCAGCCCCTGGCGGGTGACCGATCCGCCGTAGCCGACGAGCGCGGCGAGGACGGTCGTGGCGAACAGCGCGGTGGCGCAGGCGGCCAGGACCAGCGCCCGGTCCCCCGCCATCCGCCTGGCCACGAGCCCCGGATGCCACATGCTCGCCCATGCTCGGCGCGGGTGATCCACCGCACAAGGGCCGTCGAATACTCGACGACAAATCGCAACAATTACGAAAGTTAACTGTTAAAACGCCAGATAAACCGGTCGTTCTTACGGCCCGCGCCACGGCGAGGGACCCGCGGCGGCCTCGGCGCGCCGCAGGACGTCCTCGACCTCGCGGCCGGGACCGTCCGCGAACGCCGCCGCGAACGCGTCCGTCCCGAGCGCCGACCGGGACCGCTCCGCCGCGCGGTCGATGTCCGTGCGCTCCGCCGGGCTCGCCGGCGACCCGACCTCGGCCCGGACGGCCGCCGCCCTCCCCAGCAGCGCGGCTGCCTCCGCGTGGTCGCCCGCCAGCCCGTACGCGCCCGCCAGCCCCTCCAGGGCCCCGGCGAGGTCGCGCGGCGACTCCTGGCGGATCGCGACGGCCAGCGCGTCCCGGTGGTGGCGGACGGCCGTGTCCGCGTCGCCCCGCAGCTCGGCCACGTACCCCAGGCCGAGCAGGTTCAGCGTCAGCGACAGCGGCGGGAACTCGTCCGGCGACGCGCCCTCCATCATGGCCGCGTGCCGCCGCGCCGCCTCGTCCAGCAGCCCGGCGTACCGCGCCGCGAGCGCCATCCCGGCCTCGGCGAACCGGACCGCCTGGAGGTGGCCCCGCTCCGTCCCGAGCCGCATCGCCCGGTCGCACAGCCGCAGCGCCGCCTCCGGGTCGCCGCGCATGACGGCGATCCAGCCGCGCCAGGCGAGCCGTCCGGCGACGTCCGGCCACAGCCGCAGCTCCTCCGCCATCCGCTGCCCGTCGCGGTGCAGCCGCTCCGCCCCGTCGAAGTCGCCGGTCAGCTCCGCCAGCCCTCCCAGCCACTCGGTCGCCTGGAGCCGCCCCCACCGGTCGCCGAGGCCGCCGAACAGGACGGCCGCGCGCCCGGCGTCGCGCTCCAGCGCGGCGAGGTCGCTGCGCACGTGGGCGTGCTTGGCGCGCAGCAGCAGCGCCGCCGCCTCGCCCCACGCGTCGCCGGCGGCACGGAACGCGGCGAGCGCCTCCGCCAGGACGGGCGCGACCGCCGTGACGTCGTCCACGTCCGAGCCCGCGAACGCCAGGAACCACCGCGCCCACGCGGCCAGGTGCGGGTCCCCGGTCGCGTCCGCGGCACGGAGCGCCGCGGCGCTGCGCGCCGGCCAGTCGCCCGCGTCGCCCTTGAGCATCGTGAGCCCGGCCCGCCACGTCACCGCGCGGGCGCGCGCGGCGGGCGACCCGCCCTCCGGCGCCAGCACCGCGTCGAGCGAGCGCAGCGCCTCGCCCAGCCGGCCGCGCAGGAACCAGTACCAGGCGAGCGCGTCGACCAGCCGCAGCGCCCGCTCGGCGGCGCCGTCCGCGACGGCCGCGTCGAGCGCCGCGCGCAGGTTCGCGGTCTCAGCGTCGAGCGTCCGCAGCCAGGACGCCTGCCCAGCGCCGCGCAGGTCGGCGCGCTCGGCGAGGCCGGTGTAGTACTCGCTGTGCAGCGTCCGGACGCGCGCGTACTCGCCCGCGTCCCGCAGCCGGTCGGCGCCGTAGGCGGCCACCGACTCCAGCAGCCGGTACCGCGGCTCCTCGCCCGGCCGCTCCACCAGCACGACCAGCGACCGGTCGACCAGCCGGACCAGCAGGTCCAGCACCTCCTCCGCCGGGACGTCGCCGCCCGCGCACACCGCCTCGGCCGACTCCACCGCGCAGCCGTCGGCGTGCACCGACAGCCGCCGCAGCACCGCCCGCTCCGGCTCCGCGAGCAGGTCCCAGCTCCAGTCGATCATCGCGGTGAGGGTGCGCTGCCGGGGCGGCGCGCCCCGGTAGCCGGTCGCGAGCAGCCGGAACCGGTCGTCCAGCCGAGCGACGAGCCCCGCCACGCCCAGCGTCCGGACACGCGTCGCCGCGAGTTCCAGCGCGAGCGGCAGCCCGTCGAGCCGCCGGCACAGCACCGCGACCGCCGCGGCGGTGTCGCCGTCCAGCCGGAACCCGCGCGCCGCCGCCTCCGCCCGCGCCGCGAACAGCCGCACCGCGCCGGACCGCGCGAGCGCCGCGGGGTCGTCCGTCCCGTCCCGGCCGGGCACGTCCAGCGGCGGCACCGCCCACACCACCTCGCCGGGCGGGCCGAGCGGCTCCCGGCTCGTCGCCAGCACCCGCAGCCCCGGGACGCGGGCGAGCAGCCGCTCGGCCAGCTCGGCGGCCTGCTCGACGACGTGCTCGCAGTTGTCGAGGACGAGCAGCAGGCGGCGCCCGGCGAGCGCGGCGGCGAGCCGGTCGAGGGGCGCGTCCGGGCCGCCGGGCGCGTCGTGCACGTCCAGCACCGCCGTGACGACCTCGGCCAGGTCCGCGGCGGCGGCCCGGTCGACCGCCGCCAGCTCCACCAGCCACACCCCGTCGGGGAACCCGTCCGCGAGCCCGGCGGCGACCTCCACGGCCAGGCGGGTCTTGCCGACGCCGCCCGGCCCGGTCAGGGTGACCAGCCGGTCGGTGCCGAGCCGGGCGCGGACGTCCGCCACCGCGCCGTCCCGTCCGATCAGCTCGGTCGGCGGGAGCGGCAGGTTCGTGCGCGGCGCCGGGCGGGACTCCGCGGCCGGCGCGGGCGGCGCGTCCAGCGCGGGGTCCTGCCGCAGGATCGCGCCGTGCAGCTCCGCCAGCTCGACGCCCGGGTCCAGGCCCAGCTCGTCGGCCAGCAGGGCCCGGAACCGGTCGAAGCCCTCCAGCGCCTCGTGCTGCCGCCCCGCCCGGTACAGGGCCCGCATGTGCGCGGCGCGCAGCCGCTCCCGCAGCGGGTGCGCGGCGACGGCGGCGGCCAGCTCCCCGGCCAGCGCGCCGTGCTCGCCGAGGTCCAGCCGCACCTCCGCGTGCTCCTCCAGCGCGGTCAGCCGCAGCTCCTCCAGCCGCGCCGCCGCCGGACGGACGAACGGCTCGTCGGCGAAGTCGGCGAACGCCGCGCCGCGCCACGTCCCGAGGGCCTCGGCGAGCAGCGCGGCGCGCTCCTTCGGGTCCGCCGCCGCGCGCGCCGCGGCGACGAGGGCCTCGAAGCGGCGCGCGTCCACGCTCCGGTCGGCGGCGGCCAGCAGGTACCCGGCGGGACGCGACTCCACGAGGGCCCGCGCGCCCGGTTCGGCGTCCTCCAGGACCCGCCGCAGCTGCGACACCTTCGCCGACAGCGCGCCCGCCGGGTTGCCCGGGAGCGCCTCGCCCCACAGGTCGTCGACGAGCCGGTCGGCGGGGACGGGCCTGCCCTCGTGCACGAGCAGGTCGGCGAGGAGCGCCCGCACCTTGAGGCCGGGTACCGGGACGAGCCCGCCGTCGTCCGTCCACACGGCGAGCGCGCCGAGCACCCCGAATCGCATGCGTCGAACCCTAGCGACGCCCGTCCCCACCTGCGGCATATCGGGCGAATCGCCGGACGGGAAGGCGACCGTAAGGATCCCGTAAAGCACCCGCGCCACAGTGGGTCGTGTTCGAGAGGGACAGGGAGGACACGGTGAGGGAGGTGGGCATGGGCGAGGCGGGCACGATCCCGCCGGGCACGATCTCGGCGGGCGCGGTTCCGGCGGGCGCGGTTCCGGCGGGCGCCGGCGGGACGGGCGGCGGGCGGCTGCGGCTGGCGGTGATCATCGGCAGCACGCGGCGCGGGCGGTTCGGCCCGACCGTGGCGGAGTGGTTCGCCGGGCGGGCCCGCAGGCGCCCGGACCTGGACGTCGACCTCGTCGACCTCGCGGCGTGCGCGCTCCCGCAGGCGCTGCCGGACGAGGACGAGCCCGCTCCGCCGGCGGTCGCGGCGCTGGGGCGGCGGCTCGCGGCGGCGGACGGGTTCGCCGTCGTGACGCCCGAGTACAACCGGGGCTACCCGGGCGTGCTCAAGACCGCGATCGACTGGTACTACGACGAGTGGCGGGCCAAGCCCGTCGCCGTCGTGTCCTACGGCCGCGAGTCGGGCGGCCTGCAGGCGGCCGCGCAGCTCCGCGAGGTGTTCACCGAGCTGGAGGCCGTCCCGATCCGGGACGGGGTGGCGCTGCCCTGCTACTGGCGCGACTTCGCCGCCGACGGCTCCTGGCCCAAGACCGGCGCCGAGTGCAACACCACCGTGACCACGACCCTGGACCGTCTCTCGTGGTGGGCCCGCGCCCTCCGCGACGCACGTATCGCACACCCGTACGGCTGAAGCCGTTGATCCGGAGGACGACCATGCGCAAGATCATCAACTCCACCTACGTCACGCTCGACGGCGTCATCGCGGACCCGCAGATCTGGACCGCCCCGTACTTCGGGGAGGAGGCCGGCGCGTACGGCAGCGAGCTGCTGTTCTCCTGCGACGCCCTGCTGGCGGGCCGCGAGACCTACGTCGCGTTCGCCGAGACGTGGCCGGCCATGGAGGAGCAGACCGGCGAGTTCGGCGCCCGGATGAACTCCATCCACCACTACGCCGTGTCCGACTCGCTGGAGAAGGCCGAGTGGGGCGACAGCACGATCATCCGGCGGGACGACGCCCCCGCGACGATCGCCGAACTGAAGGAGCGGGACGGGCAGAACATCCTGCAGTACGGCTTCGGCAAGGTGACGGAGACGCTGATCGAGCACGGACTCCTGGACGAGCTGCGGCTGTGGATCCACCCGGTGATCGTGGGGCCGTCCGAGACGGCCGGGCTGCTGAGCAGCGCGGGGTTCGGCGCCTCGTTCGAGCTGGCCGACACCCGGACGTTCGCGAGCGGCGTCATCGTCGCGACCTACACCCCGGCGGCCGAGTGAGCCGGAGCCGGGCGCGCGCGGCCGCTCAGCGGCGCGCGTAGTCCAGGACGCGGGGGCCGAGCAGGCCCTCGGCGGCGTCCAGCAGATCGAGCATCGCGCCGGCCGTGGCGTCCACGTCATGGCCGGCTTCGGTGCGCCTGCCCAGCTCCATCAGCACCCGCGCGTGCAGCCAGCCGATCTGTCCCGCGACCAGCCCGGGGACCGGGTCGTCCGGGCCGGCGCCGGTCTCCCGGGCGAGCAGCGCGGCGAGGTCGGCCTCCATCCGGACGGCGATGTCGTCGAGCCGGGCGAGCAGGGTGGGGGCGGCGCGCATCATCGCGTGGAAGGCCGCGAAGCCGGGCGTGAGGCCGAGCACCGGGTCGCGCCGCCGCACCTCCTCGCGGAGCCGCCGCAGGACGGCCTCCGCGGCGGACTCGCCGGGCTCGCGCGCCGCGACGATCGCGGCGAGCCGGTTCCCCTGGTGGGGCGGCAGCACGAGGTCTTCCTTGGTCTCGAAGTAGTTGTAGACGGTGTTCACCGAGACGTCCGCGGCCGCCGCGACCTCGGCGATCGTCACCGCGTCGAACCCGCGCGCCGTGAACAGCCCCGCGGCCGCGTCCGCGATCCGCCGGCGCGTCTCCCGCTTCTTGCGCTCCCGCAGCCCCTCCGCCATGCCGCCACTCTAACGCCCTCCAAACTTGGAGTCGATTGCAAGTTTGGAGTTCGCTGTGGTTTTATGTCGGGCATGCCCACGCCAGCCATCGACGTCCGGGGCCTGACCCGGACCTTCGACCTCAAGACCGGCCCGGTCCACGCCGTGCGCGGCATCGACCTCGCGGCCGAGCGCGGCGAGATCCTCGGCTTCCTCGGCCCGAACGGAGCCGGCAAGACCACGACGATCCGCATGCTCACCACGCTGCTCCCGCCCACCGGCGGCGAGGCGACGATCGCCGGACGCGACCTGCGGCGGGACCCGGCGGGCGTGCGGCGCCGCATCGGCTACGTCGCGCAGGCGGGCGGCCTCGACCCGGCCTGCTCGGTGCGGGAGGAGCTGGTCACGCAGGGCCGCCTGCACCGGCTGCCGCGCCCGGAGGCCCGCGAGCGCGCGGCCGAACTCGCGGCCGACCTCGCCCTCGGCGACCTGCTGGAGCGGCCCACCGCCGCGCTGTCCGGCGGGCAGCGCCGCCGTCTGGAGATCGCGCTCGGCCTGGTCAACCGCCCGGAGGTGCTGTTCCTGGACGAGCCGACCACCGGCCTCGACCCCGGCGGCCGCGCGGAACTGTGGGAGCTGGTCCGCCGCATCCGCGCCGAGCACGGCACCACGCTCGTCCTCACCACCCACTACCTCGACGAGGCCGACGCGCTCGCCGACCGGGTGGTCGTCGTCGACGCCGGGACGGTCGTCGCCGCGGGCTCCCCCGCCGACCTCAAGGCGCGGCACGCCGGTGACCCCGCCGCGAGCCTCCAGGACGCCTTCCTGGCCATCACCGGGCGCGCCCCGGCGGGCGAGAACGCCCCCATCGCCATCTAGACGGACCACCGAACGGAAACCGGAACCATGCGCCCCTTCCTCGCCGACACCGGCGTCGTCTTCGGCCGCTACCTGCGCGCCACGCTGCGCTCCAAGACGAACCTGTTCTTCGGCATGCTCCAGCCCCTGCTGTTCCTGGCCCTGTTCGGGCCGCTGCTCACCGGCCTCAGCCTCGGCGTGGACGGCTCGTCCTGGCAGGCGCTCGTGCCGGGCGTGCTGGTGCAGCTCGCGCTGCTCGGCGGCTCCTTCGTGGGGCTCGGCGCGATCATCGAGAAGAGCACCGGGGTGCTCGACCGGATGCGCGCCACCCCCGTGAGCCCCGCCGCGCTGCTGCTCGGCCGGACGCTGCGCGACGTCGTCCAGCTCGTCGCCCAGTCGGCCCTCCTCGTACTGCTGGGGCTGGCGTTCGGGCTGCGCGCCCCGGTCGCCGGGATCGTGCTCGGGCTGGTGTTCGTCGCCGTCCTGTCGGGCGCGCTGTCGGCCCTGTCGTACGGGCTGGCGATGCGGGTGCGGACGCCCTCGGAGTTCGCCGCCGTCACGAACACGGCCGTGCTGCCGCTGATGCTCGTGTCCGGGCTGCTGCTGCCCATGTCGCTGGCGCCCGCGTGGCTCGACGGGGTCTCGCACGCCGTCCCGTTCCGGTACACGGTCGACGCGGTGCGGCAGGCGTACCTCGGGAACTACGCGAACGGGACGGTCGCCGCCGGGGCCGCCGTCACGCTCGCGTTCGCCGTCCTCGCGTTCGCCGCCGGCGCCCGCCTGTTCCGCCGCGCCTGAGGCCGCCGGACGCCGCGCCCGGCGCGCCCGGCGCGTCGGGTCACTCGTCGAGGACGGCCCGCAGGACCTCCGGCGTCCGCACCGGCGGCTCGGCCTGGACGCCGAGGCGGTTCAGGACGTCCTGGTAGCGGGCGATCTCCGACGGGCGGTCCGGGTAGAGGGCGCCGGTGAGCTGCTCCAGGTAGACGACGTCGGGCAGTTCGGGCTCGGCGAACCGCAGCAGCGTCACCGGGCCGCCCTCGGCCGCGTGGCCGCCCGCGGAGAACGGCAGCACCTGCACGGTGACGTTCGGCCGCTTCGCCATCTCGATGAGGTGCCGGAGCTGGCCGCGCATCGTGCCGGGCCCGCCGACCGCGCGCCGCAGCGCCGCCTCGTCGATCACCGCCCACAGCTTGAGCGGGTCGGGCCGGGCGAACACGCGGCGGCGCTCCATCCGCAGCTCGACCAGCTTGTCGATCTCCTCCTGCGGCGACTCGGGATGCCGCGCCCGCAGCAGGGCGCGCGCGTACTTCTCGGTCTGCAGCAGTTCGGGGATCGCCTGCACCTCGTACTGGCGGATCAGCACCGCGCCCTGCTCCAGCCCCAGGTAGGGCTCGAACCAGCCGGGCACGACGTCCCCGTACCGCTGCCACCAGCCGGGCTGGTTGGCGTGCTCGGCGAGGGCCAGCAGCGGCTCCCGGACGCCCGGGTCGGCCACGCCGTAGAGGGTCAGCAGGTCGGCGACGTCGCGCTCCTTGAACCCGACGCGCCCCAGCTCCATCCGGCTGATCTTGGAGTGGGAGCCGCGGATCTCGTAGCCGGCCGCCTCGGTGGAGATGCCGGCCGCCTCGCGGTGCCTGCGGAGCTGCGCGCCGACCAGCATCCGCAGGACGGTCGGGCCGGCGAGCTCCCGGCCGCGGACGGGCGGCCCGCCCCGGGCACCGCCGGGCGCGGACGGCGCGCCGGATGCGCGCGGTGGTTCTCCCACGGGGCGCCTCCCAGGACGCGCGGAACGTGCCGACGGAGAAAAGTTACCCGGCGCCCGTGGCTTTGCCCAATGTCCGGACGTGCCCGAGCGAGCGCTCGTCCTCGACCGATACCGGTGGCACGGGTACCTCGCGGCGCCGTGACCTGCCAGGATGCGAATCTGAAAATTTCTCGAAGAAAATCCGGCCCGGATGTCGATCCGGCCGCCCCCGCTTCGACGCGCCAGTGAAGGCCCGGGAGGCACCCGGGCCGCACGGAGGAGACGACATGCGCTACCTGATGATGACGACGGACAACGGCCCGGCCGAGCAGGCGCCGCCGGACGAGAAGATGATGGCCGAGATGGGCGCGTTCATCGAGGAGCTGACGAAGTCGGGCGCCCTGCTGGCCACCGGCGGCCTGGAGCCGGGCGGCACCCGCATCTCGGCGGCCGGCGGCAAGATCACCGTCACCGACGGCCCGTTCAGCGAGGCCAAGGAGACCGTCGTCGGGTTCGCGCTGATCGACGTCCGCACCCGCGAGGAGGCGATCGAGCTGGCCACCCGGTTCTGGAAGATCGCCGGGGACGGCCAGGGCGTGATCCAGCAGGTGTTCGGCCCCGAGGACATCCCGGGCTGACTTGCGCGGGTGCGCCGCCGGTGCTCTCATCGGCGGCGTGACGCTTCCCGAGAGCGGACGCTCCCGCGTCCACGCCCGCATCGACGCGGTCTGGCGGCTCGAGTCCGCCCGGATCATCGGCGGGCTCGCCCGCATGGTCAACGACGTCGGCCTCGCCGAGGAACTCGCGCAGGACGCGCTCGTCGCCGCGCTCGAACAGTGGCCCGAGTCGGGCGTCCCGGACAACCCGGGCGCCTGGCTCATGGCCGTCGGCAAGCGCCGCGCGATCGACCGCATCCGCCGCGACCGGAGCCTCGACGGCAAGCTGGCGGAGCTCGGGCACCGGCGGGAGGCGGAGGCGCACGACCCGCCGTCCGAGTTCGCGGCCGCCGAGGACCCCGAGCGCATCGAGGACGACGTCCTGCGGCTCATCTTCACCGCGTGCCACCCGGTCCTGTCCGCCCGGGCGCGCACCGCCCTCACCCTCCGCATGCTCGGCGGCCTCTCCACCGACGAGATCGCGCGGGCGTTCCTCGTCGGCGAGGCGACCGTCGCGCAGCGGATCGTCCGGGCGAAACGGACGCTGTCCGAGGCCGGGGTCCCGTTCGAGGTGCCCGAGGGGCCCGACCGCGCGGCGCGGCTGGCGTCCGTCCTGGAGGTCCTGTACCTCATCTTCAACGAGGGGTACGCGGCCACCGCCGGAGACGACTGGGTTCGCACCGACCTCTGCCAGGAGGCGCTGCGGCTCGGCCGGATCCTCGCCGGGCTCGCGCCCCGCGAACCCGAGGTCCACGGGCTCGTCGCGCTCATGGAGATCCAGGCGTCCCGCTCGCGCGCCCGCACCGGGCCGTCCGGCGAACCCGTCCCGCTGCTCGAGCAGAACCGCGGGCGGTGGGACCCGCTGCTCATCCGGCGCGGGTTCGCCGCGCTGCTGCGCGCGAAGGAACTCGGCGGGACGCCCGGCCCGTACGTCCTCCAGGCCGCCATCGCCGCCTGCCACGCCCGCGCCCGCACCGCCGCCGACACCGACTGGACGCAGATCGCCGCCCTGTACGAGGTCCTCGCGGGCACGGCCCCGTCCCCCGTCGTCGAACTCAACCGCGCCGTCGCCGTCGGGATGGCGCACGGCCCCGAGCGGGGCCTCGCCCTCCTCGACGCGGTCGCCGACGACCCCGCCCTGCGCGGCTACCACCTGCTTCCCGGGGTCCGCGGCGACCTCCTCGCCCGGCTCGGCCGCACCGCCGACGCCCGCGCCGAGTTCGAGCGCGCCGCCGGGCTCACCCGCAACGAGCCCGAACGCCGCGCGCTCCTCGACCGGGCCGCCCGCCTCGCCGCCGCTGGTATGCATGAGGGTCGGGGCACGGCGACCGACCGTGCGGAAGAGGAGAGCCGATGATCGCCCGTCCGGACGTCGAGGCCGCCGCCGCGCGCATCGCGGGGCACGTGCGCAGGACGCCGCTGCTGGAGATCGAGCCGCTCGTCCCCGCCGGACGCATGTGGCTGAAGCTGGAGTACACCCAGCACACCGGTTCCTTCAAAGCCCGCGGCGCGTTCAACCGCATCCTGGCCGCCCGCGCCGACGGCCTGCTGCCGCACGCCGGCGTCGTCGCGGCGTCCGGCGGCAACGCCGGCCTCGCGTTCGCGTACGCGGCGGCCCGGGCCGGGGCGCCCGCCGAGGTGTTCGTCCCGGAGACCGCCCCGCAGGTGAAGGTCGACCGGCTGCGCGCGCTCGGCGCGGCCGTCGTCCGGTCCGGCACCCGCTACGCCCAGGCCGCCGAGGCCGCGCACAAGCGCGCCGCCGACACCGGCGCCCTGTTCTGCCACGCCTACGACCAGCCCGAGGTCTGCGCCGGGCAGGGCACCCTCGGCCTCGAACTGCTCGCCGAGGCCGACGTCGACACCGTCCTGCTGGCCGTCGGCGGCGGCGGGCTCATGGCCGGCGTCGCCGCCGCCCTCGAAGGGCGCGCCCGCGTCGTCGGCGTCGAACCGGAGACCATCCCCACGCTGGAACGCGCGATGGCCGCCGGGCGCCCCGTCGACGTCGACGTCTCCGGCGTCGCCGCCGACTCCCTCGGCGCCACCCGCCTCGGCGGCATCGCGCACGCCGTCGCGTCCCGCACCGGCGTCCGTCCCGTCCTGGTCGACGACGACGCGATCGTCGACGCCCGCCGCGCGGTCTGGGACGAGTACCGCATCGCCGTCGAGCACGGCACGGCCGCCGCCGTCGCCGCGCTCCGCACCGGCGCGTACCGTCCCGAACCGGACGAACGCGTCGTCGTCGTCCTGTGCGGCGCGAACACCGACCCGTCGACGCTCTAGGACGCGGCCCGGAGCGCGACCGACTGCAGCGGCATCGGCCGCGCTCCGGACGACTTCACCGCCGGCGCGTCCCCGCACGCGGCCTTCAGCAGGAAGGACGACATCGCGTAGTCGATCGGGTGCGGCACGACCGCCCCGTTCTCGATCTTCTGGTACTTCGTGAGGTTCATCGCGAACGACACCTGCCGGCTCCCGTCGGCCGTCGACAGCGACTGCGTGCCCGCGCCCCACACGGCGCCGTCATGGCCCCAGAACGTCCCGCACGGCAGGTCCATCGAGTACAGGCCCAGGCCGTAGTTCACGATCAGGTTGCCGCTCTCGTCCGTCCACGGCCGGGTCCGCTTCATCTCCGCGAGCGCCGCCTCCCCGATCAGGTCGCCGGCCAGCAGCGAGCGGTAGAAGGCGTTCAGGTCGTCCATCGTGGACACCAGCGCGCCCGCCGTCCACGCCCAGCTCGCGTTGTAGACGCTGTAGTCGCGCGGCGGGTCGATGAACCCGAGCAGCGACTCGTACATCTTCGAGTGCGGCCCCTGGATCTTCGCCTTCTCCGGGAAGTACGTGTGCCGCAGCCCCGCCTTCCGGATGACGTTCCGCTCGATGTACCGCACCGCGTCCTCGCCGGTCGCCTTCTCCAGCAGCAGGCCCGCGATGACGTAGTTGGTGTTCGAGTACGACACCCGCTCGCCCGGCTCGTTCGTCGCCGGGGCCTCCAGGCCCCACCGCACGAGCCGCTCCGGCGCGACCTCCCGGAACCGGTGCTCGTCGAGGCTCCGCCCCGACGGCTCCTGCAGCGACGGGAACGCCGCCGGGACGTAGTCGGCGATGCCGCTCGTGTGGTTGAGCAGCATCCGCACCGTCACCCGCTCGCCCCGCTCCCCCGGCACGAGGTCCGGCAGGTACCGGCCGACCGGCGCGTCGAGCCCGATGCGCCCCGCCTCGACCTGCTGCAGGATCGCCGTCGCCACGAACGTCTTCGTGATGCTCCCGACCCGCTGCCGCATGTGCGCCCGCACCGGCCGGCCCGTCCGCACGTCCGCGTCCCCGGCCTCGCCGCGCCACGCGTCGCGGCCGTCCCGCACCTGCGAGAAGATCCCGTACATCCCCGCCTCGTGGACGTCCCCGAGCGCCGCGTCCAGCCCGGCCCGGTCGAGCCCCCGGCCGTTCCCGGTCCCCGCCGCCGCGGGCGCCTGCAGCAGCCCCACCGCCAGCACCGCCGCCGCACCCGCGCCCACCGCGCGCCGCACCGTCATCTCGCTCCTTCCGTCGGCGATCGTCGTCGCTGACGAGCATTTCGAAGGAGGCTTGCGGATGTCATCCGACGTGGGAACGAGATCGGCCTCCTGCTCGAGGCCCAGCGCACCCCCGTCCGGGCGGACGGCCCGCCCGGTGACAGACCGCCCGCCGGCAAGGCGAACCGGCCGCGCCGCCCACCCGACGAGCCCGTCAGGACGCGAGTTGCCCGGCCAGGACGCGCGCCGCGCGGACGTACGCGGCCGACCCCGGCCGTGCCGCCAGTGCCTCGACCCCGGGGATCGCGCCCCGCGCGCCGCACCAGCGCGCCGTCCGCGCGGCCAGGCTGAGGAGCCGGTCGAGGCCGTGCACGGCACGCTCGCCCGGCGCGGGGCACAGCGGCGGCAGCGCGGCCGCGAGCACCCGCCACACGTCGGCGAACGCCCCCGCCTCGGCGGCCCGCTCCAGTTCGCCGGTCACGCGGGACGGACGGACGTCCCCGTCGAGGAGGAGGCGGGCGACGGCGCGTCCCACGGCGGCGGCGGGAAGGTCGCCGCGCGCGCAGAGGCCCAGGAACATGCGGTCGGGTCGCCGGTGCCGCTCTGCGAGCCGGCGGGCCAGGAAGTCGGCGATGTGGTCGGCGTACATCCCGTCCGCCGGCACCAGTTCGAGGAGTGCGGCGGCCGGACCGTCCCGCCTCGCGGAGTAGTACCCGCGGCCGCGCATCTCCGGCACCAGGTAGGCCGCGGCCGCCTCCGGATGGGACGGGATCACGCGCGCCCAGCCCACCCCGCGGTCGCCGTAGTGCGACGGGTACTGCGACGGTGTGCTGAACACCGCGTCCACCAGCGGCAGCCCCGTCGGCCCGCCGTCCACCAGCCCGAGCCGCCCGCGCCGGGAGCGCCACATCGACCGGACGGACGCCCGGGCGACCACGCGTCCCTCGACCGGCCGCGTCACGCCCTCCGGCGGAGCGACCCCGCGCCCCGGGGCGCGGGGGTCCGACCGGTCCGCGAACGCGGGGCGGACGTCGGCGTCGGGGGCGTCCCCGGTCCGGTCTTCCGCGGAGCTCATCGCCGACAGGGCGGGGGACGACATGACGAAGCGGACCATGCCGGGCACCGAAACGCCCCCTCCCCGAGCGGGCGCGGCCTCTTCGCCGGTGACGGTCCAGACCCCGGGCGGAAGCTCGGTGGGGTCGTCCGCGTCGTCGGGGAACGGGAACGTCGTGTCGAGCCCGGGGTCGGCCAGGGGGCCGTCGAGGACGTCGAGGTCGATCGCCGCTTCGGGGAGGCGCCCGTCCTTCTCCCGCAGCGACACGCGCGGGACGGGCGGTGCGGCCAGCCAGCGCGCCGCGGTCCGCGCGGCGGGCGTGCCGACCGCGGCGGCGCGGCGGGACGCCTCGGGGTGCGGGCCGGGCGGCAGCCGGAGCAGGGCTTGCTGGAGGTCGGCCGGGCCGGGTTCGGCACCGGCGTCCGCGACGGTCCGCAGGCGGTCGGCGAGGACGTCCGGGGCGACGTGACCGGACGGTTCGGTGGGGGTCGCCAGCAGCAGCGGCGGCAGCGCGCCCGCCTCGACGGCGCCGAGGATCTCGGCGGCCCGGTGGAGTTCGAGGGCCCCGAGGGGGCCGTCCGGTGCGACCGCCATCCGGTCGCGCCAGTCGGCGGGGACGGACGCGGGATCGACCAGCATCCGGGCGGCGGCGTTGGTCCACTCGTGGGTGTAGCACCAGGTGCGGCGCTCCCGGAAGTGGGGCCAGGCGAGTCTCTCGAGGACGCCTTCGACGGCCGCGCGGACCCCGTCCGGGTCTGCGTGGGCGAGCCGCACGAACCCCTCCAGGAGCCTCTCGACGTTCCCGTCGGAACCGGCGATGGCCGATGCGAGTTCGGACGGCGTCGCGATCGGGTCCGGCAGCGGCCGGGGCTCGCGGTGGGCGCTGGGCTCCGGGTCGAGAGCCGCGGCGGTGAGCACCGGCGGGGCGGGGTCGTCGTCGGCCTCCGCCTCGGCGGCGGCTTCGCCGCCGAAGCGGGCCGCGACCCGGGCGCCGAGGTCGGGCGGGAGCAGCGGCGCGGCGTCGGCGAGCGGGGCGCCGTCCGTCCCGCCGGGAAGGGCCAGCGCGAGCCGGACGGCCTTCTCCTGCACCGCGTACGACTCGTGCCCGAACACCTGCGCGAGCGCGCGGGCACCGGCGTCCGCCGTCTCGGGCCGGTCCCGGACGGTCTCGCGGAGCCACGCCAGCCCCGTCCGGACGAGCCCGGCCTCGGGGCGGAACAGCAGCCCGTCGAACGCCTCCGCCAGCCGGGCGGCGGGCAGGTCGGGCACCTCGCGGAGCAGGTCGAGGGCCAGGGCCGCCACCGGGCCCGGCGCGGCGGCGAGCAGCGCGGCGTAGTCGCGGACGCGGGCGGCCGTCTCGCGCCGCCGGGCGGACGGCTCGTCGTGCGTGAGCAGGTGGTGCAGGCGGACGAAGAAGCGCAGTTCGACCTCGGTGCCCCCGCGCAGGAACCGGCGGACGCAGCCGTCCAGCAGCGCGTCGCGGTCGGCGTCGCCGCGGGCGGCCATCGTGGCGAGGGTGCGCGGCCACGTGCGGCTCTCGCGCAGGGCCCGGCCGACGCCGTCGGCTTCGAAGACGCGCGGGAGGAGGGCGGGCAGCAGCGGGTCCTTCGGGCGCGGCGGGCCGGACAGGACCCAGCCGACGACGAGCGGTGCGTGGTCCGGCGGCTCGGCGCCGGTCTCCCGCAGGAGGGCGAGGGCGAGGCCGATGCCGGTGTGCCGGGGGCCGCGGACGCGGAGGGCGAGGCGGCGCGCGAGGTCGGCGCGCCACGCGTCGTCCCGCTCGGCCCAGAGGTCGAGGAGGCGGCCGTCGTCGTCGGGGTCGCCGAGCCACCGGTCGCGGAACTCGCGGCGGTTCAGCCAGGACGCGACGGCCGCGGCGCCGCCGAGCGTCCCGGCGCCCGCGGCCCGGAACGCCCAGAGCGCGTCGCCGATGCCCTCCCACGGCTCGCGGCGCGCCCGCACCTCCCGCAGGTGGCCGGGCAGTGCGGCGGCGACGGCGCGCCGGCCGCCGTCGTCGAGGTCGAGGACGGCGGCCGCGACGCCGTCGGCGTCCCGCGCGTCGATCAGGTCGGCGATCCGGCTCCACGCCGCCGCGGCGTCCGGGGGGTGCGCAACGCTCGTCATGCCGCGAACGGTAGGCGCGCCCCCCGACAGAACGGCGCACTGACAGAACGGCGGGGCCGCTCAGCTCAGCAGGTCGGCGAGTGTCTCCCGGCGGGACGGGTGCCGCAGCTTGTGCATCCCCTTCGACTCGATCTGCCGGATCCGCTCCCGGGTCACCCCGTAGACGCGGCCGACCTCCTCGAGCGTCTTGGGTTCGCCGCCGGCGAGGCCGAACCGCATCGAGATGACGCCCGCCTCCCGTTCGGTGAGCGTCTCCAGCACCGCGTCGAGCTTGCCGCGCAGCATGGACGACGCGACGGCGTCGGCGGGGTCGCCGCCCTCCGGGTCCTCGATGACGTCGCCGAGCTCGCCGTCGCCGTCCTCGCCGAGCGGGGTGTGCAGCGACAGCGGCTCGCGGGCCTGCCGGCGCAGCCACTCGACCTTCTCGACCGTGACGTCCAGCTCGACGGCGAGTTCCGCGGACGTCGGCTCGCGGCCGAGGTCCTGCGACAGACGCCGCCGGACGCGCGTCATCCGGTTCATCACCTCGACGACGTGCACGGGGATGCGGATGGTGCGGCTCTGGTCGGCCAGCGCCCGGCTGATCGCCTGCTTGATCCACCAGACGGCGTAGGTGGAGAACTTGAGCCCGCGCCGGTACTCGAACTTCTCGACGGCGCGGATCAGCCCGAGGTTGCCCTCCTGGACGAGGTCGTTCAGCGGCAGTCCGTGGCCCACGTACCGCTTGGCCAGCGACACGACGAGGCGGAGGTTCGCCTCCACCATGTGCTCCTTGGCGCGGCGGCCGTCCTCGGCGATCCAGACGAGGTCCGCGCGGTCCTGCGGGTCGAGGGCGTCGCCGAGGTTCTCGAGGCGCTGCCGGGCGAACAGCCCCGCCTCGATGCGCTTGGCCAGGTCGACCTCCTGCTCCGCGGTGAGCAGCGGAGTGCGGCCGATGCGGGAGAGGTAGTCCTTCATCGGGTCGACGAGGTCGCGGTGCGTCGACGCGCGGCCGGGTGCGGCGGCGCGGGACGCGGTGGAACGGGGCGCGGTGGTGGCGCGGGGCGCCGCACTGGGGGCGTGGCTGGCGTTCAGGGCGGTGTCCTTTGCAAGTCCGGCCGGGAGGGAACGGGTCACGCGTTTCGGGTACCCGCCTCCGCCTCGTTCCAACCCCGCGCGTCCGGTATCGGGAACGCGCGTGCGCGGGTGCGGCGCGGCCGGTTCCGGCCGCCCGCACCCGCGCACGCCGACGCTTCCGCGGTCAGGTGATGACCAGCAGCAGGTCCCCCGCCTGGACGGGCGCCGCCGCGGGGACGGCGAGCCGCGCGACCGTCCCGGCGACCGGGGCGGTGATGGCGGCCTCCATCTTCATGGCCTCGATCGTCGCGACGACGTCGCCCGCCGCGACCTCGTCGCCCTTCGCGGCGCGCAGCGTCACCGAGCCGTCGAACGGGGCGGCGACGTGCCCGGGCTCGTCCGGGTCCGCCCGCTCGACCGGCGGCGCGTCCGACACGACGGACTTGTCGCGCACCGAGAGGGTGCGGAGCTGGCCGTTCACCGAGCAGATCACCTGCCGGACGCCCGCCTCGTCGATCTCCCCGACGGCTTCGAGGCCCGCGAGGACGCGCACGCCCGGTTCGAGGTCGAACGCGACCTCGCGGCCGGTGCGCAGGCCGTACAGGAACGCCCCGGTCGGCAGCACCGACAGGTCGCCGTACGCGGCGCGGGCCTCCCGGTAGTCCTTCGCCGGGCCGGGGAAGAGGAGGCGGTCCAGCGTGTCGCGCACCTGCGCGCCCGCGAGCGCCTTCTCCTCGTCGCGGCCGAGGTCCGCGCGCGCCGGCGTGAACTGGCGTCCGGCCAGGGCCTTCGTGCGGAACGGCTCGGGCCAGCCCCCCGGCGGGTCCCCCAGCTCGCCGTTGAGGAACCCGATGACGCTGTCGGGGACGTCGTACCGGTCGGGGTTCTCGAAGAAGTCGTCCGGGTCGGCGCCCGCCGCCACCAGGTGCAGCGCCAGGTCGCCGACGACCTTGCTGGACGGCGTCACCTTGACGAGGCGCCCGAGGATGCGGTCGGCCGCCTCGTAGCACCGCTCGATCTCCTCGAACCGGTCGCCGAGGCCGAGCGCGACGGCCTGCTGCCGCAGGTTCGACAGCTGCCCGCCCGGGATCTCGTGCCGGTACACGCGCCCGGTCGGCGACGGCAGGCCCATCTCGAACGGCGCGTACAGCTTCCGGACGGCCTCCCAGTACGGCTCCATCTCCGTGAGCGCGTCGAGGTCGATGCCGGTCGCGCGGTCGGTGAAGTCGGTCGCCGCCACGATCGCCTGCAGCGGCGGCTGGCTCGTCGTGCCCGACAGCGGCGCCGCCGCGCCGTCCACCGCGTCCACCCCGGCCTCGATCGCGGCGACGTACGTCCCGAGCTGCCCGCCGGCCGTGTCGTGGGTGTGCAGGTGGACCGGCAGGTCGAACCGCTCGCGCAGCGCCGCGACGAGCGTCCGCGCCGCGGGCGCCCGCAGCAGCCCCGCCATGTCCTTGACGCACAGGACGTGGACGCCCGCCTCCACCAGCTCCTCCGCGAGGCGCAGGTAGTAGTCGAGCGTGTAGAGGCGCTCGTCCGGCGACGACAGGTCACCGGTGTAGCAGAGCGTCCCCTCCACGAGCGCGTGCGTCTGGAGCGCCGCGTCGATCGCGGGCCGCATCCGCTCGACGTCGTTGAGCGCGTCGAACACGCGGAAGACGTCCACGCCCGTGCTCGCCGCCTCCCTGACGAACGCGCGCGCCACCGAATCGGGGTACGGCGTGTACCCGACGGTGTTGCGGCCGCGCAGCAGCATCTGGATGCACAGGTTCGGCGCCGCCTCCCGGATCGCCGCCAGCCGGTCCCACGGCGACTCGCCCAGGAACCGCAGCGCGACGTCGTACGTGGCCCCGCCCCACGCCTCCAGCGACAGGAGCTGCGGCGTCGTCCGCGCCAGGTGGGGCGCCGCCTTCACCAGGTCGTACGTCCGTACCCGCGTGGCGAGAAGCGACTGGTGCGCGTCCCGGAACGTCGTGTCGGTGACGGCCAGCGCGTCCTGCGCCCGGAGCTGCTCGGCGAACGCGCGCGGCCCGAGCGCCAGCAGCCTGTCCCGGGAGCCCTGCGGGAACGGGCCGTCCGAGGCGAGCGGCGGCAGCTTCGTCGCCGGGTCCAGGTCCGTGGGCTGCTCGCCGTGCGGCTTGTTCACCGTCACGTCCGCCAGGTACCGGACGAGCCGCGTCGCCCGGTCGCCGCTCGACCGGGCCGTCAGCAGCTCGGGGTGCTCGGCGATGTAGGCCGTCGTGACGCCGCCCGCGCGGAAGTCCGGCTCGTCCAGCAGCGCCTGAAGGAACGGGATGTTGCTCGCCACGCCCCGGATACGGAACTCCGCGACCGCCCTGCGCGCGCGCCCGACCGCATCGGCGAACGTCCGTCCCCTACAGGTCAGCTTCACCAGCAGGGAGTCGAAGTGGGGGCTGACGATGGCGCCCCCGTACGCCGTGCCCGTGTCGAGCCGGACGCCCGCGCCGCCCGGCGACCGGTACGCCGAGATCTTCCCGGTGTCGGGCCGGAAGTCGTTCGCCGGGTCCTCCGTCGTGATGCGGCACTGCACCGCGAACCCGGACACCGTCACGTTCTCCTGCGAGACGCCCAGGTCCGGCAGGGTCTCGCCGCCCGCGATGCGCAGCTGGCTCTGCACCAGATCGATCCCCGTGACCTCCTCGGTCACCGTGTGCTCGACCTGGATGCGCGGGTTCATCTCGATGAACACGTGCCGGCCCCGGTCGTCCACGAGGAACTCCACCGTGCCCGCGTTCTCATACCCGATCTCGCGGGCGAACGCGACGGCGTCCCGGCACAGCCGCTCCGCGACCTGCGCGTCCAGGTTCGGCGCCGGCGCGATCTCCACGACCTTCTGGTGCCGCCGCTGCACCGAGCAGTCGCGCTCCCGCAGGTGCACCGCCCGCCCCTCGCCGTCGGCGAGGACCTGCACCTCGATGTGGCGCGGCCGGTCGACGGCCTGCTCGAGGAACACCGTCGGGTCCCCGAACGCGCTCTGCGCCTCCCGCCGCGCCGTCTGGACGGCCGCCTCCAGGTCCTCGCGGTGGTCCACCCGCCGCAGCCCGCGCCCGCCGCCGCCCGCCGCGGCCTTCACGAACAGCGGGAACCCCACCTCGTCCGCGGCCTCCAGCTCCCGCCCCTCCGCGGGCGTCGCCGACCGCAGCACCGGCAGCCCCGCCCGCCGCGCCGCCGCCACCGCCTCGATCTTGTTCCCCGCGAGGTTCAGCACCGCCGACGGCGGCCCCACGAACTTGATCCCGTTCCGCTCGCACGCCTCCGCCAGCTCCGGGCTCTCCGAGAGGAACCCGTACCCGGGGTAGACGGCGTCCGCACCGACCCGCAGCGCGGTCTCCACGATCGCGTCCACGTCCAGGTAAGCCCGGACCGGATGCCCCCGCTCCCCGATCTCGTACGCCTCGTCCGCCTTCTGCCGGTGCAGCGACAGCCGGTCCTCGTGCGCGTACACCGCGACGCTGGCGATCCCCAGCTCGTAGGCCGCGCGGAACGCGCGCACGGCGATCTCGCCCCGGTTCGCGACGAGCAACTTCGAAATCACGTGTTCTCCCAGGAGTCGGCCGGCCCGTCCACCCGCACCGACGGCCTCCCGGGCTCGACGACGAGCCGCGACACGCGCCTGGCCGACCCGGCGGGCGAACCGAATTTCCTGGTATCTACCCTCACAAACGGAACACTCGGCCGAATATCTCGGGCGAACATCCCGATAGATGATCGATCGTAGAAAAACCGCCAACCTTTCCCCGCGGCCCGCCGGGTCGGCC
>NZ_QHJN01000273.1:0-6144 GCF_003947565.1 Actinomadura sp. WAC 06369
GTATAAGCGGCTGCGGCGTGCGTCGTCGCCGTGGCCTGGGGGTTCGCGGCGGCGCGGCCCGCCCCCGCGAACCCCCAGGCCACGGCGACGACGCACACCGGGCCCCGGAGCGAACGCCGGAAAGCAGTTCGTGTGTCCAGCGACTGGTGGACGGGCGTACCCGATGCACGGGTGCCCGGCCGGCTCGGCCCCGGCGCCGGCCGGGCGCGGCAGCTCCGCAGTGCGGTTGCACGGGTCGAGCCGTTTGCAACAACCCATGAAACGAAGAACGCGCTGCACGGCGTGCAGGTGGCGCGGTGTTGCACAGGCGAGGACCTATGAAACGGCCAAGTCCTCGGGTCTCGCGGGTTCCTTGGGATGCTATGGCGGCCAAGGCAATGGCGGCCAAGGCCACGGAGTGTTCATCTTCGGGACGCGCAGCGAAGCCCTTTCCCCTGATGTTGGAGGTGTGGATGGGGTGCGTGCGCGAACTGTACGGCGATGGACAGGCCGCCTTCGGCGCGTGCGTCGGCGGTGAGGGCGGCGTGGTGGGCTTGGGCGACGGCGTCGACGATGGCGAGGCCGAGACCGTAGCCGTCGCGGCGGCCGTTGCGATCGGGCGCCAGTCTTTGGAAGGGGTGAAAGAGGCGCCGGATCTGGTTGCCGGGGATGACCGGCCCGCTGTTGGCGACCGTCAGGACCACCCGCGTGCCGGAGGTCTGAGTCGTGATGTCCACGTGCCCGCCTGCGTGGTTGTGGCGGATGGCGTTGTCGATGAGGTTGGCGACGAGGCTCTCGATCAGTTTCGGGTCCCCGGCCGCCACCGCGGGCGTTAGGTGTTCGGCGAGGTCGACGCCTCTCGCCGCTGCTTGGTCGCGGCGGGAGGCGAGCGCTCCTTCGACGACTTGGGCGAGGTCGAGGGTGTCCCAGCGGGTGACGCCTCGCTCGCTGGTGGCCAGAGCGAGCAGTGCTCGGACGAGCCCCTCCTGGTGTTCGCCGAGGGCGAGGGCCTCCCGGCAGGCCGAGCGCAGCGTGTCGGTGTCGGCATCGGGGTCGGCGAGAGCGACCTCGAGGAGGGTGCGCAGCCCGGCGAGGGGGGTGCGCAGCTCGTGGGAGGCGTTGGCGACGAAGTGGCGTTGGGCGTCGAAGGAGGCTTGGAGGCGGGCGAACAGGTCGTCGAGGGTGCGGCCGAGCTCGGTCAGCTCGTCTGCGGGCTCGCCGAGGTCGAGGCGCCGGTGCAGGTTGCCGGTGGAGATGTTCTTGGCGGTGGCGGTGATGGTGCGCAGCGGGTGCAGGAACCGGCCGGCGACGAACCAGCCGAGGGCCAGGGCGACGGGAATCAGGACGACCAGGGCGACGGCGGATCCGGTGAGGAGCTGGGCCAGGCTGATCCCGCGCCCGGCTCCGGTGGTCACGCTCGATGAGGGCCGGCCCTTGGGCGTGGCCGCGTCGACGCTGGCGAGCGGAACGAGGACGAGGACGAGCACGAAGACCCCGGCGGCGTAGATGCCCGCCGCGTAGGCGAGCGCGAGCCGTGTCTGCAGGGACCTTCTGGCGGGCTGCGGGGAGGTCATGTCGACCCGATGCGGTAGCCGCCCTGGCGGACGGTCTCGATCACGGGCGGGTCGCCGAGTTTGGCCCGCAACCGGTGCATGGTGTGCTTGACGGCGCTGCTGAAGGGGTCGGCGGCCTCGTCCCAGACGCGTTCGAGTAGCTCCTCAGCGGAGATGACCAGGCCCGGTGCGGCGAGCAGGCATTCGAGCAGGGCGAACTCCTTGGGGCTCAGCTCGAGGCGCCGGCCGGCCCGGAACGCGGTGCGGCGGGCCGGATCGAGGGTGATGTCCCCGCATGCCAGGGTGGGCGGTAGCGGCGGGGTGGCGCGGCGGGCCAGAGCACGGACGCGGGCGACCAGTTCGGCGAACGCGAACGGCTTGGGCAGGTAGTCGTCGGCGCCCAGGCTGAGCCCGTCGACGCGGTCCTCGATCGTGCCGGAGGCGGTGAGCATCAGCACGCGGGTGTCGCGGCAGTCGTGGGCGAGCCGCCGGCAGACCTCGTCCCCGTGGACGCCGGGCAGGTCGCGGTCGAGGATCACCACGTCGTAGCGGGTGACGGCCAGGCGGTCGAGGGCGGCGGTCCCGTCCAGGACGACGTCGACGGCCATGCCCTCGCGACGCAGCCCGGTCCCGAGGGAGCGGGCGAGGACCTCGAAGTCCTCGACGACGAGGACCCTCACCACCGCTCACCGCCGACCGTCGTGCGGGCGGGGCGGCCGATCCGTCCACGGGGTCGAGGTGCCATTCGTCAACGATGCCAGATCCCCGGTCTCAGCCCGGTCGCGGCCGCTGCGACCGGGCCGGAACCGGGTGCCGCGTACAACCGTCGGCATGAGTGCATTGCGAACCATGGGCTCGCTGCGATGAGCGCCCCGGGGATCGTCGCCGCCGGGCTGCGCAAGCGGTACGGGCCGGCCCTGGCCCTCGACGGCATGTCCTTTGCCGTCCGCCCGGGAGTGGTGACCGGCTTGGTGGGGCCGAACGGGGCCGGGAAGACGGTTACGGAACCGTGATGGTCGTTGATCGGGGGTTTTGCCCGGCAAGGGCTTAACCCTACGGGGCGTGACTGCGCGCTGTCTGAGGGGCGATCTGCTAGCCTCGCTCGGCTCCGGGCGCCGCTTGCGGCTGCCCGCCGACCGCCCGGGAGCAGATCGCCTAGGAGTCCTCGGACAGCGCCATGCAGTCGCGCCCCGAGCGCACGCTCAACCCCGGGCGCTGACCATGCGCCTAGAGAAGAGGCGACGTGACGGTTCGTGGCGCGGACGTCATCGCACGCTGTTTGGGGTGCTGGCCGCGGAGCGGCTCCGGACAAGGGGATGGGTGGCGGGGTTGGTTGGGAACCAAATCATCAGCATGAGGCACGTGCCGAGGCGGCACTATCCCCATGGGCGGGCGTTCCGTTAGGGCACTTGCTCCGCTTGCATCCTGCCTTGATCGGGTACCACCGCTATCGGGTTCGGGGGCAGTCAACGGACAACGGGGCGATGCTCATGGGGCAGGTACGGGTCATCTTCAACGAACCTCAGCAGATCGGCGCGGTGACGCTGCGCGAGATGACGGTGGACGCTGACCGGCTGGTCCTGCTGGCGAACGGCGAAGTCACGTTGGACGTCGCTACGGCAACGGTGCGAACGGTGGACGGCGGGGCGGCGGAACGGACGGCGCGCATGCGGTCGGCGAACCGTAACCACGGGCGCGCATGGAGTGCTTACGAGGAGATCGAGCTAGCGCGACTGTGGGACTCCAAGAGCACGGCGGAGCTGGCGGCGCACTTCGGCCGGTCGCGCGGTGCGATCACCTCGGCAGCGCGACGTCTCAAGCTGCCTGAGCGGGCAACCGGTAGCACTGTGACCAGGCAGGACGGCTAGCAGCCGGCGGGCGCCCCTGCGAACCGGGGGGAGGCTTCGCGCTCGGGCTGGCGCCTGCCGGTCGCGGAACCTCGCGCGGGATGCCTGCGGGAGCGGGGAACGGGTCCCGTGCAAGCGGAGGCGCCCGGACGGGTCGACGGGAGCGGCCGTCGCGCGCCCGGCGGGGGACGAGCGGCGTGGGGTAGGGGCCCCGCGTCCGCCTCGGACCCCAAAGCCGGGCGCTGGCGACGGCCGCGATCCGGCGGACCGGATCGCGGCGGCCGATGCGCTGCGAGGGAGCCGGACACGCGTGCGCTGGCGACCGCTAGGCGAGGCGACGCGCGCCAACGGCGCGCCTTGACCTAGTAGGGGAACTCCTCACACACATGGGTTGCTCAGTCGTTCATCCCCAGCCATGACGCGAAGGAGCGAAGAGTCCCGGTCGTCTGACGTTCCATGCGCGCCACCTGTTGCGCCGTCTCGCGAACTTGGGGATGGAACCGGGCATGCTGCGGGGCGATGTCACGGGCTTCGTAGAGACACTGGAGTGCGTTTCCAGGGTCATTACGCCATACATGCGCCCGCGCAAGGTCGATCCAGTGATGCGACCGACGTTCACTCGGGGCACTGCTTGGAAGGTGTACGTCCTCGGCCTTCCCAATGGCCCCAGCGTCGTCGCAGAGTTCGACGGCTAGGCTGACAGCCCATATCCGCACGTTGGTAGGTCCGAAGTACAGCCGGTAGTCGTCCCGGTCTTCGCCGATCTCGTCGGCGGCTGTCTTGGCTTGTTCGTAGTACTGCCAGGCCGACAGTTCAGCATCTCCGCGTCCGGAACGGGCCGCAACAAGAGCGGCTTTGAGGTGAAGATTGCCCCAAACCGCCCACTTGGATTGCCAGTTCGAGCCCCTCCCGCCGAGGTGAGGCTCCAGGCGCCCAAGGGAAGCATCCATGAGAGCAGCAGCGGAGGCCGTGTCGCCCGCCATCATCAACTCTCCTGCTCGCAGGTAGTCACCGATGTGAACGCAGAGAGGATCACCAGAGCGTTCGGCGGCCCACTCGTACCTGTCCGTTGTGAGTGCCGAGAGATCGATATAGCCCATCTTGTAAGCGAGTTGTCCGGCGGCTGCATAGCCCTCAGCGAGCAGGCCATAGACCTGCTCGCGTATTGACCCCTCGTAGGCATGCGCAGCGAAGCGTAGAGCTTCTAGCGTCTTGGGCAGGTGTTCACCGAGCTTGAGCAGGTTTACGCCGTGCCGAAGATTCGCCAGCTTGGCGACATCGGCCGTGAGGTCCTCAATCGATCTCGGCTGCCCCTCAGCCGTCGGTGGCAGGTTGTAGGCCGCCAGTTCTCTACGCAGGACGGCAACGTGTTCGTGCACCTGAGCATCCGTCGGGGTATCCGGCGCAAAGGGCTGCCCTGTGATCTGAGCAATGTCGATCTTGAGTTCGCGTGCAGTAGCGCTTATGACGGCAGGGGTGGCCGGGCGGTTCCCGGTCTCGACCTTGCTCAGCAGGCTGAGCGAGATGGCAGCCTTCTGTGCCAACTCACGCTGAGACATGCCACGAAGGCGTCGAAACGTGGCAATTCGTGCTCCGGCCGTGTCCTGTGCGTCCATGTCGTGATCTCCTTCGGACGATCCGCCGGTTCCCATCTACGGTACGTCGTCATCAGCTTCATGGTCGCTCACAGGACGCTTCTCAGCCTTTCACAAGCTGTGAAAGCCCGGCCACCTGCAAATCTCTAGCGTCGTTGCCGACATCAGGTGACAGGGAGATCACGCGGTGGACGGAGATGCAACGCGTCGGGCACTAAACGGGCTGGCTGGCGAGCTTCAAGAGCTGGGGATCTCCGTGCTGGGGATCCGGGAGTGGCCGTCCGGGACGGTGCTAAGCGTCACAACGAACCTGCCCGTGAGGTGGGCAGACGGCGAATACCGCTGGCATCACGGCAAAGAGGACCGTTCGCACCCTGACAGAGACCCCCGAGGAGCGGCGCGGGCGCTCGCCGCACTGTACGCACGGCTGATGGGGCCGGAGTTTCAAGGCGAAAAGAAGCACTGACAGAGGACGGCCCTGGGCCGGTGCAGGCACACCGCGTCCCAGGGCCTTGGCCCGACTGCGAAGGAGTCGAACCCGTGAACAACGTATCGAATCAGGCACCCCCTCCGGGCGGCGCTGGCCCGTGGCGGGCGGCGCCGGAGGTGATAGCCCGCCGGGTGGTGCTGCTGGCTGAGTTGGCGGCGGCGCTGGTGCTGTTGGGGGCGCCAACGCGGTTGCAACTGGAGATTCACGGCGGGGTGGCACTGTCGGTGATGTTCGGTGGCCGCATCGTCACGGTGGTCGTGGTCGAGAACGCGCGGGGCGGTGCGGGGTACCTGTGGGGCGGCGTGGTGCGGTTCCCGGCGGGTGCGGGCGCGGACGTCACTCGGGAGGCGGCGGCGGCGCTGGCAGGGGGCGTGCGGTGATGCTCTGGGACGGTGCGAGCCGTGAGCGGGTCACGGGCGGCGACGGTGAAGTGATGGACGTGCGGGAGGTGCGGCGCCGGGTGCGCTGCGAACTCCAGCGGCATGGTGAGGACTCCGGGAACGGCGACGTGGACGTGATGGTGAGCGAAATCGCGACGAATGCGCTGCTGCACACGGCGTCGGGGCGTCCGGGCGGGGGCGTGGACGTGGTGGTGCGGGCGGCGGCCGACCGGGTCCGGGTGGAGATCACCGACGACGGCGGGGCGGCGACGCTGCCCGTACTGCGGACGGTGGCGGGGG
>NZ_QHJN01000274.1:0-6131 GCF_003947565.1 Actinomadura sp. WAC 06369
ACCCACCCCAACGCCCGCAAGCCTTGGGGTCGGCAGCGGGCGGAGGGGCTCGGCGAGTCCGCTCTTGCGGTTGTGGTGCGTCGATGGGCACATCGTGCTCGCGACCGATGCCGGGGCGAGCGGAGGTTCGCGCCGTTGTGCGTTCGGTGTCCGGTTCGGGAGGCCGGACGAGTGCGAGACCGGTGATTTCGCCGATGCGGCGGGCGGCGGGTGTCCCCAGAATGTCCGGCCGAGGCAGAGGCGGCGGCGCGGCCGCCCGGGGATCGAGGGTGAACGTGAGCGGAGCTCATCGTGCGGGGGGCCCGCATGGCGGCCGTGCCCGGCGGGTGCGGCGGGCGCTGGTGATCGCGGGGGCGGCCCTCGCGGTGGTGGCGGGGACGTCCGTGTACGCCGTGTCGGAGAGCGGCGGGTGCGGCGGGAGCCCGGTCGCGCTGGACGTGGCGGTGGCGCCGGAACTGGTTCCGGCGGTGGCGCGGGCCGGCGACGACTTCAACCGGCGGGAGCGCCGGGTCGGCGGCAGGTGCGTGCGCGTGGCGGTGCGCGCCGCCGGCCCGGCGGGGGTGGCGGCGCTCCTGTCGGGCCGGATCCCGCCGGACGCGGGGGTCCGCCGGCCGGACGTGTGGGTGCCGGACTCGTCGCTGTGGCTGCGGACTCTCGACGACCCGCCGGAGACGGTCGGGGGTCCGGTCGCGCGGTCGCCGCTGGTGGCGGCGGTGCCGCGGCGGCGGGCCGACGACGTCGCCGCGCCGACGTGGGACGGGCTGCTCCGGGCGTCGATGCCCGGAGCGGGGGACGCGCGGTCGATCCGGCTGATCGTGGCGGACCCGGCCCGGACGGGCGCCGGGCTGACCGCGCTGCTGCTCGTGCACGCGCGGCTGCACGCGGCGCAGGCGTCGTTCGCCGCGTTCGCGCGGGCGGCGCAGGAGAACATGGCGCAGGACGCGGCCGGAGCATTCAAGTACCTCGCAGGAGGCGGGGAGAGCATGCTGCCCGTGCTCCTCGTGCCGGAGCAGAGCGTCTGGGCGTACAACCGCACGGGGCCGAAGGCGCCCGCGGAGGCGGTGTACCCGCGGGAGGGCACGCTGTCGCTCGACTACCCGTTCGTGCTCGTCGATCCGGAGCGGGACCAGGCGGCGCGGCTGTTCGAGGGGGCGCTGCGCACGCCGGGGGCGCGGGACGCGCTGCGTGCGCTGGGCTTCCGCGACACGGGAGGCGCGCCGCCGCCGGACTTCCGGAGCGCCGCGGGCGTGCGGGCGCAGCGGCCCGCGGAGCTGGCCGCGCCGACGTCCGAGGAAGTGCGGGAGGTCGCGCAGGGATGGGCGCGGCTCGCGCTGGGGTCGCGGATGCTGTCGGTGATCGACGTGTCGGGGTCGATGGCGGCGAAGGTGCCGGGCACGGACCTGACGCGGCTGCAGGCGATCGCGCAGGCGTCCCAGCAGGGGCTGGCGCTCCAGCCGGACGGCACGGAGCTGGGCCAGTGGGTCTTCTCGACGCGGATGGACGGGCGGCGGGACTGGCGCGAGACCGTGCCGATCGGCCCGCTCGGGGAGCGGATCGGGTCGGCGACGCGGCGGCAGCGGGTGCTGGGCACGCTCACGTCGCTGCGGCCGAAGCCGGACGGCGACACGGGCCTGTACGACACGCTGCTCGCGGCCGTGGCGTTCATGCGCCGCACCCACAAGCCCGAGATGATCAACACCGTGCTGGTGTTCACCGACGGCCGCAACGACGACCCCGACGGGCCGTCGCTGGACGAGGCCATCGCCCGGCTGCGGGACGGGAGCGACCCGCGGCGGCCGGTGCAGATCATCGTGATCGGGTTCGGGCCGGAGGTCGACACGGGCGAGCTGAAGCGGCTCGCGGACGCCACGCGCGGCAGCGTCTACACGGCGGACCGGCCCTCGGACATCCTGCGGATCTTCGGGGAGGCGACGGCCCGCAGGCTGTGCGCCCCCGACTGCTGAACGTCCGGACGCGCCGCGGCCCGGCACCCGTCCGGGTGCCGGGCCGCGGCGCGGAACCGCGTCAGCCGCGGGCCGCGGCCTCCATGTGCTGCTTGACCGCGGCGCGCTTCTCCCGCAGCTTCGCGAGCGCCTCCTCGAGGATGGCCTCGCCGTCCTCGTCGCTGCGGCGCTCCTTCACGTAGGCGAGGTGCGTCTTGTACGGCTCGGTCTTCGGCGGAGCCGGCGGGTTGTCCGCGTCCTGCCCGGCGGGGAACCCGCAGCGCGGGCAGTCCCACGTCTCGGGCACCGCGACGTCGGTCGCGAAGCTGGGGCGGGTCTCGTGCCGGTTCGCGCAGTAGAAGGTCACCCAGACGCGGGGCGCGGCGTCGCCGCGCTCCGCCTCACCCATCGGACCGGCCCCGACGCGGCTGCCCCGAATCGCGTTGCCACTACCCACGGACTACTCCTCGTTCACTCTGCCGCGGCCGCCCGTGACCTCGGGAGGACGGCACGGCGCTCGTACGGTGGATCAGGCGGCTCAGCCCGCGTCGCCCTTGAACAGCAGCGCCAGCACGATGATCGAGGCGAACCAGATCACCCCGGTGCCGACGGTCAGCCGGTCCAGGTTGCGCTCGACCACCGACGACCCGCCGAGCGACGACGAGACGCCGCCGCCGAACATGTCGGACAGGCCGCCGCCCTTGCCCTTGTGCATCAGGACGAGGACGACCATCAGGAGGCTCGAGAGGATGAGCACGGCGGACGTTGCGATGATCACGGTTCAAGCGCCTTCTCTGGCCGGACCCGCATGAGCGGGACGTGTCTGTGGTTCAAGGTCGAGGGTCGAGCCGGGCGGTTTACCCGTCCGCCTGAAAGGGTACGACGAACTACCCGCTGGTTCGGCAAGAACCCCCATGTCACGAGGAATTGATCACTTTTGATCAGGCCGGAAGGTCCCGGTACCGGCAGATCTTGACGAATTCACCGGGGTCCAGGCTGGCACCTCCCACCAGGGCGCCGTCCACGTCGGCCTCCTGCATGAGCTTGGCGACGTTGCTTCCCTTCACCGAGCCGCCGTACAGGATACGCACCCGGTCGGCGAGATCCCCGTCGTACAGCTCGGCGAGCCGCGTGCGGATCGCGGCGCAGACCTCCTGCGCGTCCTGCGGGGTGGCGACCTCGCCGGTGCCGATCGCCCAGACCGGCTCGTAGGCGATGACGACCTTCTCGGCCTGCTCGGCGGGGATCTTCTCCAGGCCGCCGTCGACCTGCGCGAGGACGTGCGCGACGTGCTCGCCGGCCTTCCGGACGTCCAGGCCCTCCCCCACGCACAGGATCGGCGTGAGCTCCGCGGCGAGCGCCGCCTTCGCCTTGGCGTTGACGACCGCGTCGTCCTCGTTGTGGTACTGCCGCCGCTCGGAGTGCCCGACGACCGCGTAGGTGCAGCCGAGCTTGGCGAGCATCGACGCGGCGATCTCCCCGGTGTAGGCGCCGGACGCGTGCTGCGACACGTCCTGCGCGCCGTAGGCGATCCCGAGCTTGTCGGCGTCGACGAGGGTCTGCACCGACCGGATGGCGGTGAACGGCGGGACGACCGCCACGTCCACGGCGTCGTAGTCGGCCTCCTTGAGCGCGAACGCCATCTTCTGGACGAGCGCGATCGCCTCGAGGTGGTTGTTGTTCATCTTCCAGTTGCCCGCCATGAGCGGCTTGCGGGAAGGTGCGGCTGCCATCGGGTCAGTCCTCCAGTGCCTGCAGGCCGGGGAGCGTCTTGCCCTCGAGGTACTCGAGACTCGCGCCGCCGCCGGTCGAGATGTGGGAGAAGGCGTTCTCGTCGAAGCCGAGCCGCCGGACGGCCGCGGCGGAGTCGCCGCCGCCGACCACGGTGAACGCGCCCGAGTCGAGGAGGCCCTGGGCGACGGCGCGGGTGCCGTGCGCGTAGGGTTCCATCTCGAACACGCCCATGGGGCCGTTCCAGAAGACGGTCCCGGCGCCTTCCAGCCGGGACGCGAACAGCTTGCCGGACTCGGGGCCGATGTCGAGGCCGAGCCGGTCGGCGGGGATCGCGTCGGCCGGGACGACGGCGTGGTCGGCGTCCGCGGCGAACGCGGTCGCGGCGACGACGTCCACCGGCAGGACGAACTCGACGCCGTTCGCCTCGGCGCGCCGCAGGTACTCGCGGACGGTGTCGAGCTGGTCCTCCTCGAGGAGGCTCCGGCCCACCTCGTGGCCCTGCGCCTTGAGGAAGGTGAACACCATGCCGCCGCCGATGAGGATGCGGTCGGCCTTGCCGAGCAGGTTGTCGATCACGCCGAGCTTGTCGGAGACCTTGGAGCCGCCGAGGACGACCGCGTACGGGCGGGCGACGTCGGCGGTGAGCCGGCGCAGCACGGAGACCTCGGCGTCGATCAGCTCGCCGGCCGCGTGCGGGAGCCGCGCGGGCACGTCGAAGACGCTGGCGTGCCGGCGGTGCACGGCGCCGAACCCGTCGCCGACGTAGCAGTCGGCGAGGGCGGCGAGCTCGTCGGCGAACGCGCCGCGCTCGGCGTCGTCCTTGCTGGTCTCGCCGGGCTCGAAGCGCAGGTTCTCCAGCAGCGCGACGTCGCCGTCGCCGAGGCCGCCGGCGGCGGCGCGGGCGGACGGGCCGACGACGTCGTCGGCGAACACGACCCGGGTGCCGAGCAGCTCGCCGAGCCGGGTCGCGACGGGGCCCAGCGAGAACTCGGGCCTGACCTCGCCCTTCGGACGGCCGAGGTGGGCGCAGACGACGACGCGGGCGCCGCGGGACCGCAGCCGCGAGATCGTCGGCAGCGCCGCCCGGATCCGGCCGTCGTCGGTGATCGTCCCGTCTTCGAGCGGGACGTTCAGGTCCGCGCGGACGAGCACGCGCCGACCGGCGACGTCGAGATCGTCAATGGTGCGCATCGGGATGCGGTGTCCTTCCGGATACGGCCCCGCCGTGGCCGCGCGCGTCGCGCGGCCACGGCGGGATAGACGGGCTCGGAACTGCGCGTCAGAGCTGCGCGCCGACGAGCTTGACGAGGTCGACGAGGCGGTTGGAGTAGCCCCACTCGTTGTCGTACCAGCCGACGACCTTGACCTGGTCGCCGATGATCTTCGTCAGGCCGGCGTCGAAGATGCAGGACGCCGGGTCGGTGACGATGTCGGCCGAGACGATCGGGTCCTCGGTGTAGGTCAGGTAGCCCTTGAGCGGGCCCTCGGCGGCGGCCTTGAACGCGGCGTTGACCTCGTCGACGGTGACGTCGCGGGAGACCTTCGCGGTGAGGTCGGTGGCGGAGCCGGTCGGCACCGGGACGCGCAGCGCGTAGCCGTCGAGCTTGCCCTGCAGCTCCGGCAGGACGAGGCCGATCGCCTTGGCGGCGCCGGTGGACGTCGGGACGACGTTCAGCGCGGCGGCGCGGGCGCGGCGCATGTCCTTGTGCGGCGCGTCCTGGAGGTTCTGGTCCTGCGTGTAGGCGTGGATCGTCGTCATCAGGCCCTTCTCGATGACGAAGTTGTCGTGCAGGACCTTCGCCAGCGGGGCCAGGCAGTTGGTGGTGCAGGACGCGTTCGAGATGACGGTGTGGGCCGCCGGGTCGTACTTGTCCTCGTTGACGCCGAGCACGACGGTCAGGTCCTCGTTCTTGGCGGGCGCCGAGATGATGACCTTCTTCGCGCCGTTGTCGGCGTGCACCTTGGCCTTGGTGGCGTCGGTGAAGAACCCGGTCGACTCGACGACGACGTCGACGTCGCCCCACTTGATGTTGGCGGGGTCGCGCTCGGCGAACGCCTTGATCGTCTTGCCACCGACGACGATCTCGTCGGCCGTGGCGTGCACGTCCTCGGGGAAGCGGCCGAGGATGCTGTCGTACTTCAGCAGGTGGGCGAGCGTGGCGTTGTCGGTCAGGTCGTTGACCGCCACGATCTCGATGTCGGCCCCGCTCGCCTTCACGGCGCGGAAGAAGTTCCGGCCGATCCGGCCGAACCCGTTGATGCCTACTCGGATGGTCACGGAACGGCTCTCCTCGTACGTCAATCGCCCGGCGCGTCGTCCAGGACGGTTACGGTCGGTGCAGGGATCTCCGGGGATCTCCCCGCCTCCGACCCTATCCAATGACCCGCCGGTAGCTTGACACCGGTCACGTGGGAAACGCCGGGTGACCCGCCCTCCCCCGCGCGAGGGAGGCC
>NZ_QHJN01000275.1:0-6124 GCF_003947565.1 Actinomadura sp. WAC 06369
GCCGTGGGGATTCTGGGGCGGATCTTCGGGCGGGAATCTGGTGGGGGGCCGGGGTGCGCGGTTATGATCGGCCGACATGGCCGAAAGTGGGCCTAAGCAGCGGTTTTGTGGAGGCGCCCATGTCCGGATCGGTCGCTCGTGCCCGGCAGCACTCGTACGGCGATCTCCTGCACCGGACGGCCCGGCGGTACCCCGGGAAGGCGGCGGTCGTCGACGGGGACGTCCGGTGGACGTTCGCGGAGTTCGACGCGGCCGTGAACCGGACGGCGCACGCGCTCGCCGCGCGGGGGCTCGGGAAGGGCGACCGGCTCGCGCTGGTGAGCCACAACTGCAGGCAGTACGCGGTGCTGGCGTTCGCGACGGCGAAGCTCGGCGTGGTGCTCGTCCCGGTGAACTTCATGCTCAACGCGGACGAGATCGGCTACATCCTCGGGCACTCCGGGGCGTCCGGGATCGTCGCCGAGGACGTGCTGGTGCCCGTGGCCGAGAAGGCGCTCGCGATCGCGGGCGTCGAGGGCGGGGTCCGTGGCGTGATCGGCGCGCCGGCCGACGGGTGGGAGGACGTCGACGCGTGGGCCGCGCAGGGCCCCGACGGCGTCCCGGACGTGCCGGTCGAGGACGACGATCCGCTGCGGCTCATGTACACCTCGGGGACCGAGTCGCGGCCCAAGGGCGTCGTGCTGACGAGCCGGTCGCTGATCAGCCAGTACGTGAGCTGCGTCATCGACGGGGAGATGAGCGCCGACGACGTCGAGGCGCACGCGCTGCCGATGTACCACTGCGCGCAGCTCGACTGCTTCTTCAGCGTCGACGTGTACCTGGGGGCGACGAGCATCATCCTGCCGGGGCCGGACCCCGCGCGGCTGCTGGAGACGATCGAGCGCGAGAAGGTCACCAAGCTGTTCTGCCCGCCGACCGTGTGGATCTCGCTGCTGCGGCACCCCGACTTCGACGTCCGGGACCTGTCGAGCCTGCGGAAGGGCTACTACGGTGCGTCGCCGATGCCGGTGGAGGTGCTGCGGGAGCTGCAGCGGCGGCTGCCGGACG
Organism: Actinomadura sp. WAC 06369; assembly: GCF_003947565.1. Lineage (NCBI taxonomy): Bacteria > Bacillati > Actinomycetota > Actinomycetes > Streptosporangiales > Thermomonosporaceae > Actinomadura > Actinomadura sp. WAC 06369. Next base: position 1,048 of record NZ_QHJN01000275.1, read on the forward strand.
TGCGGCTGTGGAACTTCTACGGGCAGACCGAGATGGCGCCGCTCGCCACGATCCTGCGGCCGGACGAGCAGCTGGAGCGCGCCGGGAGCGCCGGGCGCGCGGCGATCAACGTCGAGACGATGCTGGTGGACGACGACGGGAACCCGGTGGCCCCGGGGGAGATCGGCGAGATCGTCCACCGCAGCCCCCACGCGGCGCGGGGCTACTACCGCGACGAGGAGAAGACCGCCGAGGCGTTCCGCGGCGGGTGGTTCCACTCGGGCGACCTCGGGATCATGACCGAGGACGGCTACCTGTCGGTGGTCGACCGGAAGAAGGACATGATCAAGACGGGCGGCGAGAACGTCGCGAGCCGCGAGGTCGAGGAGGCGATCTACGAGCTGGAGGGCGTCGCGGAGGTCGCGGTGTTCGGGATCGGCCATCCGCACTGGATCGAGGCCGTCACGGCCGTGGTGGTACCGAAGGCCGGGGCGTCCCTCGGCGTCGACGACGTGAACGCGCACGCCCGGGAACGGCTCGCCCCCTACAAGCGGCCGAAGTACGTGGTGATCGCCGAGTCGCTGCCGAAGAACCCGAGCGGCAAGATCCTCAAGCGCGAACTCCGCGCGGCCCACGCCTCCCTGGCTCAGGAGTAGTCCAGGTGGGGGGCGAGGGTCAGGGACAGGTGGAGGGTGAGGCGGTCCTGGCCGTCGGCGAGGGATAGGGACGTCAGCTCCTCGATGCGCCGCAGGCGGTGGTAGAGCGTCTGCCGGTGGACGTTCAGCGCGCGGGCGGCGGCCTGGACGCTGCCCGCGTGGTCGAGGAAGGTGCGGGCGGTCGCCTCGAGGTCGGGGTGGTCGCGCAGGGCGCCGGGGACCCGGACGGCCTCGGCGAGCGCGTCGTCGGGGGCCGTGCGGAGGAGCCGCAGCGCGCCGAGCGACGTCCAGGTGCGGGTCTCGCCGGGGGCGGCCACGCGGGCGGCGACGCGGGCGCGGAGCCAGCCCTCGTGGACGGCGTCGAGGGCGGACGACCCGGTGTGCAGGCCCGCGCGGACGGGCGCGCCGCGCTCCTCGAGGAGGCGCCGGGCGCGGTCGATGACGGGGCGGGGCGCGACGCCGGACGGGATCAGCAGCACGTGGTCGCGCTGCCAGAGCGTGGGCAGCACGGAGTGCGGGAGCATCCACGGGTTCAGCGGGACGGGCGCGTCGGTGCGCAGGACGGCGACGGCGAGGGGCGGTTCGGGGGCGGCTGACTCGGCGAGTTCGGCGGCGGCCTGGGCGCGGACGTCGGGTTGCGAGGACAGCAGGTCGGCGACGCGCCAGCCGAGGTCGTCGCGTTCGCGGGCGCGGCGGGCCATGAGCAGCCCGGCGCGCTCGCAGAGCGGCAGGGCGCGCGCGGCCTCGGCCGAGCTGATCCTCTCCTCGTCGTCGAGGAGCCACAGGTAGCCGTAGGTGACGTCGTTCCAGCGGACGGGCAGGCACAGGCGGCCGAGCTGGCCGAGGGCGGCGTCGGCGGGGATGCGGACGGGCCCGGTGGCGCGGGCGATGCCGTGCCGCTCGAAGCGGGTCCGGACGGCCTCGGTGGCGCGGCGGTGCAGGATCGACTCCATCCGGACGGGGTCGATCGTGTCGCCGTGCGCGGCGTAGGCGACGAGGTGGAAGTCGCGGTCCTCCAGCGTGGCGGGCGCGCCGAGCAGGTCGGCGGACAGTTCGACGATCTCTTGGAGGTCCATGGCACCTGTTACATATGTATGAAGAGTTCGGCTTCCGAAAGTGGCATCTGACTATACGCGGTCGGGCAAAGCCGGTTTAGCGTGCGAAGTGTCCAACGCAGTTCGGAGGCCCTGATGCTGAGTCCGCTCCTTCTGGCGGCCGCGCGCAGCGAGCGTGCGCGCGGTCTCGTGACCGCCGTACCCGTCACGCGCGGCGTCGTCGACCGGTTCGTGGCGGGCGAGGACCTCGCCGCGGCCGTGCGGGCGGTGCGGGAGCTGAACCGGGACGGCCTGCGGGTCACGCTCGACCACCTCGGCGAGGACACGCTCGACCGGGCGCAGGCGGAGGCGACGCGGGACGCGTACCTGGCGCTGTTCGAGGCGCTGGGGGAGTCCGCGCCGGGGGCGGACGCGTCGCTGAAGCTGTCGGCGCTCGGGCAGGCCCTGGACGACCGGCTCGCCCTGGACAACGCGCGGACGATCTGCGCCGCGGCGCAGCGGGCCGGGATGACGGTCACGCTCGACATGGAGGACCACACGACGGTCGACTCGACCCTCGGCGTGCTGCGGGAACTGCGGGGCGACTTCCCGTGGGTCGGCGTCGCGATCCAGTCGATGCTGCGGCGGACCGAGGGCGACCTGCGGGACCTCGCGGGGGAGGGGTCGCGGGTCCGGCTCGTCAAGGGCGCCTACGCCGAGCCGTCGTCGGTCGCCTACCAGAGCAGGCACGAGGTCGACCGCGCCTACGTGCGGGGCCTGAAGCTGCTGATGGCGGGGGACGGGCGCCCGATGGTGGGCAGCCACGACCCCCGCATGATCGACATCGCGCTGGCGCTGGCCGCCGAGAACGACCGCAAGCCCGACTCGTTCGAGTTCCAGATGCTCTACGGCATCCGCGCCGGCGAGCAGCGCCGGCTGGCGGAGGACCACACGATGCGGGTCTACGTGCCCTACGGCGCCGACTGGTACGGCTACTTCATGCGGCGCCTGGCCGAGCGTCCCGCCAACCTCGTCTTCTTTCTCCGTTCGTTCGTCTCACGCTGACCAGGAGGCACATTCATGGACGCCGTCACCAACGTCCCGACCCCGGTGAACGAGCCGGTGCGGGGTTACGCGCCCGGCAGCGCCGAGCGGGCCCGGCTGGAGGCGAAGCTCGCCGAGCTCGGCGGCGCCGCGCCGGTGGACCTGCCGATGACGATCGGCGGCGAGCGGCGGCTCGGCGCCGGCGCGAAGGTCGCCGTCGTGCAGCCGCACCGGCACGCGGCGGTGCTCGGGACGTACGGCACGGCCACGCGGGACGACGCGCGGGACGCGATCGCCGCGGCGCTGGCGGCCGCGCCGGCGTGGCGCGCGATGTCGTTCGACGACCGCGCCGCGATCTTCCTGCGGGCCGCCGACCTGCTGTCCGGCCCGTGGCGGGAGACGATCCTCGCCGCGACGATGCTCGGGCAGTCCAAGACCGTCCAGCAGGGCGAGATCGACAGCCCGTGCGAACTGGCGGACTTCTGGCGGTTCAACGTCCACTTCGCGCGCGGGCTCATCGCCGAGCAGCCGATCAGCTCCCCGGGCGTCTGGAACCGGTCGGACCTGCGGCCGCTGGAGGGCTTCGTCTACGCGATCACCCCGTTCAACTTCACGGCGATCGCGGCGAACCTGCCGACCGCGCCCGCGATGATGGGGAACGTGGTCGTCTGGAAGCCGTCCCCGACCCAGACGTACGCGGCCGTCCTCACCATGCGGCTCCTCGAGGAGGCCGGGCTGCCGCCGGGCGTCATCAACCTGGTGACCGGCGACGGGCTCGAGGTCTCCGACGTCGCGCTCGAGCACCCCGACCTGGCCGGGATCCACTTCACCGGCTCGACCGCGACGTTCAAGCACCTGTGGAAGACGGTCGGCGCGAACATCGACAAGTACCGCTCCTACCCGCGCCTCGTCGGTGAGACGGGCGGCAAGGACTTCGTCGTCGCGCACCCGTCCGCCGACCCCGACGTCCTGCGGACCGCGCTCGTGCGGGGCGCGTTCGAGTACCAGGGGCAGAAGTGCTCCGCGGCGTCGCGCGCGTACGTCCCCCGGTCGATCTGGGAGAACGGGTTCCGGGAGCGGCTCGCCGAGGAGGTCGACGGGCTGACGATGGGCGACGTCGCCGACCTGTCGAACTTCATGGGCGCCGTCATCGACGAGCGGGCGTTCGCGAAGAACAAGGCCGCGATCGACCGGGCCGCGGACGACCCGTCGGTCCGGATCGTCGCGGGCGGGACCTACGACGACTCCGTCGGCTACTTCGTGCGCCCCACCGTGCTCGTGTCGGACGACCCCGAGAACGAGATCTTCCGCACCGAGTACTTCGGGCCGGTCCTGGGCGTCCTGGTGTACGAGGACGACCGGTACGACGAGATGCTCGCGCAGATGGAGTCGGTGTCGGACTACGCCCTGACCGGCGCCGTCATCGCGACCGACCGGGCCGCCGTCGCGCACACCGCCGAGGTGCTGCGGTTCGCCGCGGGCAACTTCTACGTCAACGACAAGCCCACCGGCGCGGTCGTCGGCCAGCAGCCGTTCGGCGGCGCGCGGGCGTCCGGCACGAACGACAAGGCCGGGTCGGTGTTCAACCTCCTGCGGTGGACGTCCCCGCGTTCGATCAAGGAGACGTTCGTCCCGCCGACGGACTACCGCTACCCGCACATGGGCTGACGCACCCGCGCGTGAGCCCGCGCGTGAGCCCGCTCCGACGCCCGCGACCCGTCCCGGTCGCGGGCGTCGCGCACGCCCGAGAGGAATTCGCGCAGGTTGTACTCTTTGGTCGTGTTCATGACATGCCGCCGCGCCGCCCCTCCGCCGACGCGTGACCGGCCCCCGGCCGTCCGGAGGCGGGCCGTCCGGAGGCAGGCGTGACGGACGGGCCGGGCCTCACCGCCGGGACCGAACTCGACGGCAGGTACCGCCTGGAGAGCGTGCTGGGCCGCGGCGGCATGGGCGAAGTCTGGCGCGCCGTCGACCTTCGGCTCCGCCGCCCGGTCGCCGTCAAAGTACTGCCCGCCGAACTCGCCGACGTCCCCGGCGCGATCGACCGGTTCGAGCGGGAGGCCGAGGCCGCCGCCGCCCTCCAGCACCCCGGCATCACCGTCGTGTTCGACGTCGGCCGCACCGGCGGGCTCGCCTACCTGGTCATGGAACTCCTCGAAGGCGAGGACCTCCGGGCCGTCGTGCGCCGGCACCCCCGCGGCCTCCCGGTCGCCGACGCCGTCGCCCACGCCGCCCGGCTCGCCGACGCCCTCGCCGCCGCCCACGCGCGCGGCATCGTGCACCGCGACATCAAACCCGCGAACCTCTTCGTCCTCACCGACGGACGCCTCAAACTGTGCGACTTCGGCATCGCCGGCCTCGCCG
>NZ_QHJN01000276.1:0-6097 GCF_003947565.1 Actinomadura sp. WAC 06369
CGCTGGATGAGCGCCATCCCGCTCATCTCCGCCTCGAGCCCGCCCCCATGGACGAGAGCGACGAGGTGGACCCCGAGGGCGACGCCGACGCGGACGGGCTCGAGGCGGAGATGAGCGGGATGGCGCTCATCCAGCGGGAGCTCGGCGGACAGATCATCAAAGAGATCGACAACTCCTGACCGGAGCCGCGCGCCCGATCGGGACCGGCGCACCGCCGTCCGCACTTACCGCCGCGCGCCGCGACCCCGTAGTCTCGGGGGACGGACGTCCGGTGGTCGGCGGGGTCACCAGAGAGAAGGCCCTCACGAGGGGCCGGAAGAAGGAGTGCACCGTGGAACCCGGTGGTTTGAACATCCAGGAACTGCTCCAGCAGGCGCAGGCCATGCAGGAGCAGCTCTTCACCGCGCAGCGCGAGCTGTCGGAGGCCGAGGTCAAGGGCACCGCGGGCGGCGGCCTGGTCACGGCGACCGTCAACGGCGCCGGTGAGATCACCGGCCTGACGATCGACCCGAAGGCCGTCGACCCCGACGACCCGGCCGACACCGCGGAGACGATCGCCGACCTGGTGCTCGCCGCGATCCGCGACGCCGGCCGGGAGGCCCGCGAGCTGCAGCAGGAGAAGATGGGCCCGCTCGCGCAGGGCCTCGGCGGCGGGGGCGGCATGCCCGGCATGCCGGGACTCGGCGGTGAGGGCGGCGGCCTGCCCGGCGGCTTCCCCGGCCTCGGCGGCGGCGGCCGCTGACGCCTCCCCGCCAGCCTCCCCGCCAGCCTCTCCGCCAGGCTGCTCCCCGGCGACGTCCCCGGCGGCGTCCCTGACGCCTCCCCGGCGCCGCACGTCCACCAGAACCCGAACGGAAGGAAAGGTCCGTTGTACGAAGGGGTCGTTCAGAACCTCATCGACGAACTGGGCAGGCTGCCCGGCGTCGGCCCCAAGAGCGCGCAGCGGATCGCCTTCCACCTCCTGGCCGCCGATCCGGCCGACGTGGACCGCCTCGGCAAGGCGCTCAAGGAGGTCAAGGACAAGGTCCGCTTCTGCAAGACCTGCGGGAACGTCGCCGAGGAAGAGGAATGCCGGATCTGCCGCGACGCCCGGCGGGACCCCCACGTCATCTGCGTGGTCGAGGAGTCCAAGGACGTCGTCGCCATCGAGAAGACCCGGGAGTTCCGCGGCCGCTACCACGTGCTCGGCGGCGCCATCAGCCCGATCGAGGGCGTCGGCCCGGACGACCTGCGCATCCGCGAGCTGATGCAGCGGCTCGCGGACGGCACCGTCACCGAGCTGATCCTCGCCACCGACCCGAACCTGGAGGGTGAGGCGACCGCGACCTACCTCGCGCGGCTCGTCAAGTCCATGGGCCTGAAAGTCACCCGGCTGGCCAGCGGCCTGCCGGTCGGGGGCGATCTGGAATACGCCGACGAGGTGACGCTTGGCCGCGCATTCGAAGGACGGAGGCTGCTCGATGTCTGACACCAACAGCCCGCAGGAGTGGACGGCCCTTGCCGAACGGGTCGCCAAGCACGTCGAGAACTACCTCAACGGCCTGGAAGCCGTCGCGCGCGGCGACGGCGGCACCCAGACGGTGTCGCTGCTCCTGCTGGAGGTGTCGCAGATCATCCTGGCCGGCGCGCAGCTCGGCGCCAGCGCGGACGTGATCCTGCCCGACAACTGGGAGCCCGAGATGGGGGACGACCCCGATCTCGACGCCGTCCGGACGGGCCTCGCCGAACGCCTCGTCACCGTCGACGAGTACGTCGAGGTGTTCGACCCGTACAAGGACACCGAGCCGACCGCGTACCGGCTCTCCGACGACCTCGTGGACGTCGCCAGCGACCTCGTCCACGGGCTGCGCCACTACCGTCAGGACCGCCCCCTCGAGGCGCTGTGGTGGTGGCAGTACTCGTACTTCAACCACTGGGGCAACCACGCGGGCGCCGCGCTCCGCGCCCTCCACGCCGTCGTCGCGAACGTCCGCCTCAACGTGTCCGAGGAGATCGCCGGAGAGGTCGCCGCCGCCGCCGAAGAGGTCGCCGCCGCCCAGTAGCGGTCAGAGCTCCCGCGCCGGTTCGTCCAGCCGCAACCGGTCCCCCTCGGGCGTGACCGCGAGCCCGAAGCGCTCCACGCCCGGACGGTCGCGGCGGACCATGGTGTACGGGGAGGCTCCCGAGCAATGCTCGCGGGGCCGGGCCCCGAAGGGTGCAGCAACGGGAGAGGGCAGATCACGGTCCCGGCGAACGGGACGACCGTCTCGCCGGCGCCGGTCTGCCTTCGCACCACCGCCGGGCAGGAGCCCGCGACGGTGCGTTTCCACTTCTTCATCGGAGAAGGAAGCGGCAGGGGACAGACGGCCGTGGAGATTCCGCTCACCGGGGACGGGCGTCGGCGGTAGGGCTTCGCGGGCGCGGGCGCGGGCGCGGATGCCTGGGCTCGGGGGCGGCGCGGTGCGTTCGGACGGTCGTCGACTGACCGCGCGGCGTTCCGGGCCGTAGGGTGGCAGGCGTGACCGAGACGAAGGCGGTGAAGTCCGAGCAGACCCGCGCGCTGATCGTCCAGACGGCGCTGCGGCTCTTCCGGGAGCGCGGGTACGAGGCGACGACCATGCGCGCGATCGCCAAGGAGGCGGGCGTCTCGGTCGGGAACGCCTACTACTACTTCGGCTCCAAGGAAGAGCTGATCCAGGCGTACTACGACGAGCTGCAGGACGAGCACGTCGCCGCGTGCCGGGCCGTGCTGGAGGCGGAGACGGAGTTCGCGGCGCGGCTGCTGGGCGTGCTGCGGGCGCGCGTCGACACGATGGTGCCGTACCACCAGTTCGCCGGGAAGTTCTTCAAGTTCGCGGCGGAGCCGACGAGCCCGCTGAATCCGTTCAGCGCGGAGTCGGGGCCGGCGCGCGACTCGGCGGTCGCGATCTACCGCGAGGTGGTCGACGGCTCCGACCTGAAGGTCGACAAGGAGTTCCGGAAGGAACTGCCGGAGCTGCTGTGGCTGTACTCGATGGGCATCGTCCTCTACTGGGTGCACGACAGCTCGCCGGGCTGCCGCAAGACGTACCTGCTCGTCGAGCGGACCGTGCCGCTGGTCAACCGGATGGTGGCGATGTCCCGAATTCCCGGGTTCAAGTCGGTCACCCGGGAACTCGTGGACATCATCCGCGATGTTCGGGCCTGACCGTCACGTATACGTGATGTCCCAGTGGTCGCTTTCGCGGGCGTACAGCCCGCCTTCGGGTGACCGGTACAGCTTCGACCCGTCGCCGCGGACGCCTTCGCGGTCGTAGCCCTCGATCTCCCGGTCGACGCACGGGGTCGGCGCGATGTCGATCTTGTAGCCGTTGTAGTGGCTGTGGCGGCCGGGGGCGTGGCCGCGCTCGGTGCCGCCGGTGACGACGATCCGGCAGCCGCTCTTGTCCGCGAAGCGCAGCAGCCCGTCGAGGGTCGTCCAGCGCAGCCCGTCGAAGGACGTGCACGTCGGCTTCTCGCGGTCGGAGCAGTTCCCGGTCGACCGCCACTCGATGTCCCGCGACCGCAGGACGTCGGTGACGAACGCGTGGTCGAGGTGCATCGTCTTCGACGGCGGCGCCAGGCCGCCCGGCTTCCCGGGGCGGGCGGCCGGCTTCCGGGCGGCGGGCGCCCTCCCGCTCGCTTCCGCGGCCTCGGCGGGACGCTCGTTCCGTGCGGGCGGGGCGTCCTGTGCGGGCGCCTGCAGGATCTCGACCATCGAGCTGGTCGCGCCGGCGTCCGGCTCGGTGCCGGGACCGGTGTTCGGGAAGACGGGCGCCGCCGGGCGGCCCATGGGCAGCGGCGCGGCGTCGGTGGGCACCGGAGGCCCGTCCGCCGGAGCGGCGGCCGCGGCCGCGGACGTCGTCACGATGATCGCCGTGGCGGCGAGCAGGGTGCCCGCGCCGAGGGCGAGCAGGCGCGGCACGGGGCGGCGGAGGTCGAAGCGCCCGGGTTTTCGCCGGTCGGCGGCGCGGAGCGGTCCGGCCGGCTCCGGTGCGCGGGCGTGCGGGTGCGGGTGCGGGTCGTGCGGCGGCCGTGTCATGCGATCCCCCCGATCAGCGATGTGGAGCGCTGCGCCGCCGCATCGGACGGCGGCGCCGGGGGGCCATCAGTCACACTGCGTGTATCGAAAGTGACTGACTGTGCTCGTTGGTGGCCGACGGAGGGATGCCCCACCATCTGATCGTGTAAACGCGGGGACGTGCGGATGATCCGCACGACCCCGCGTCAGATCACGACATACCGAGATGTTTCCGGGCGAAGTCGATTTCGGCGGCCATCTGGGTGATGCGTTCCTCGACGACGAGCGAGCCGTGCCCGGCGTCGTACCGGTACACCTCGTGCGGCAGGCCCAGCTCCGCGAGCCGCGCGAGGTAGTTGTCGATCTGCCGGATCGGGCAGCGCGGGTCGTTCTCCCCGGCCAGGACCAGCACCGGCGCCCGCACCCGCTCCACGTACGTGATCGGGGACGACTCGCGGTACCGCTCCGGGACCTCCGCGGGCGACCCGCCGAACAGCGACCGGTCGAACGCCTGGAGGCCCTCCATCTCGTCCTCGTACGCCGCGACGTAGTCGGCGACCGGCACCGCCGCGACGCCGACGCTCCAGTCGTCCGGCTGCGTGCCGATGCCGAGCAGCGTCAGGAACCCGCCCCACGACCCGCCGGTCAGGACGAGCCGGTCCGGATCGGCGAGCCCGGACGCCACCGCCCAGTCGCGGACGGCCTTGATGTCCTCCAGCTCGGTGAGCCCGACCCGTCCCTCGATCGCGTCCCGCCACTCCGATCCGTAGCCGGTCGAGCCCCGGTAGTTGACCCGGACGACCGCGAACCCGTGGTCGACCCAGGCCGCGGCGGACGGGACGAACGAGTCGTCGTCCTGCGCGGTCGGGCCGCCGTGGACGTCGAACACCGTCGGGTACGGGCCGGCCGAACCGTCGCCGGGCTTGCTGACCAGCGCGTGGATCCGGCCGCCGGGGCCGTCCACCCACGCGTCCTCGACCGGGACCGACGGCGGCGCGGCCGGCCCGGGCGGCGTCAGCACGACCGCCCCGGACGTCGACCGGATCACCGGGGGCTCCGCGGCCGACGACCACGAGAACTCGACCGTCCCGTCCGGGCGGACGTCCGCGCCGCCGATCACGCCGCGCGGCGTCTCGATCCGCGTGAGCGCGCCGGTGCCGAGGTCGTAGCGGTACAGCTCGTCGCGCGCCTCGTGGGAGTGCGACACCAGCAGCGCCGACCCGTCCGGGTACCAGCCCGCGCCGATCTCGCCGGGCAGGTCGAGGACGATCTCCTGTTGGGTGCCCGCGACCGGGTCCCAGACGAGCATCTCGTCGCGGCCCCGCCGCTCGTGGTTCACCAGCAGCCGCGCGTCCCCCGCGACCGGCGCGAACCCGGCGCCGTAGACGCCCTTGCCGGGCCCGTCCCACAGGTCCGCGACCGTCGACCCGTCCGGGCGGACGACGCGCAGCGCCATGTGGCGGCTGTCGCCGTGCTCGCTGTGCCCGATCGCGATCAGCGCCTCGTCCCGCGACAGCGCCGCGACGTGCGCGTCCTCCGCGTGGTGGTACAGCACCTCGGGTTCCGCGCCCGGACGGCACAGGTGGATCGTGTTGCCCGCCTCCGTGGTGCGGCCGACGACGGCGAGGCCGCTCGCGCCCAGGGACAGCCCGGCCGGGTACGACGGCTCCAGCCCCGGGACGGCCGGGACGCTCTCCGCGCCGTCCTCCGCGTCGAACGCGACGCGCTTCCACACGCCGAACTCGTCGCCGTCGGTGTCGGCGAACCACCACACCCACGCGCCGGACGGGTCGACGCCGCCCGTCCACGTCCCGTTCGGCCGGTCGGTGACCTGCCGCCGCGCGCCGGTCGCCCGGTCCCACGTGTAGATCTCCCACGTGCCGGTCACGTTCGACCGGTAGACGCTGCGGTCGGGCGCGTCACGCGCCCATCGGGGCAGGCTGATCCGGGCGGCGCGGAACCGCGCCTTCCAGCGCTCTTCGTCGACCATGCCCCCAGTATGGCCGCCCCGGGCCAGGACGGGCGCCGGTGCGGGCCCGGGCGCGCGGGTGCGCGCGTCCGGGGGGGCCGGGTCAGGGG
>NZ_QHJN01000277.1:0-6063 GCF_003947565.1 Actinomadura sp. WAC 06369
CCGCACCGCCGGCGCGTCCGGCGGCGGCGCCTCCACGCGGACCGCGGCCTGACCGGCCCGGCCCCCGAAACGAAACAACCTGTGCTGTGCCTGTTCCCCCTCCATCTCCGCCCGTCGCCGCGCGCGGCGGCCACCCGATCCGGCGTCGCCTTCCGGACGCCCGCCCGCACGCCCCGGCCGGTGCGCCCGTGACGCCGCCCGCCTTCCAGCGGGTCCTCGACACGTTCCGCGAGATCCTCGAGGCCCCGGCCGTCCGGCCGGAACTCGACCTCGAGGACATGCCCGCCCCGCAGCGGCTCGCGCCGCACGCGGCGGCGCTGTCCGGCAGCGTCTACCGCGACGACGACACCGAGGTCGCCACCGGGCGGCTCATCGTCCTGTACGACCCGGAGGGCCAGGACGGCTGGACGAACGGGTTCCGCGTCGTCGCCTACATCCGCGCCGACCTCGAGCCCGACATCGCCGCGGACGAGCTGATCGGCTCCGTCGCGTGGGACTGGCTGCTCGAGGCCCTCGAACCGGTCGGCTACGCGGGCGTGTCCGGGACGATCACCCGTGCGGTCTCCGAGAGCTTCGGCGACAAGCACGGCGAGCCGTCCACCACCGAACTCGAACTGCGCGCCTCGTGGTCCCCGACCGGCGACGACGTGGCCGGTCACGTCGCCGCGTGGATCGAGGTCATGTGCACGACGGCGGGCCTGCCGCCCACCGGAGTCGCCGCGCTGCCGGGCGGACCCGGCGGCGGAGGCGGCTGAGCGACGTACGGTAGGGGGCGTGAGCACAGCGTCCGAAACCGAGGCGGCGGGGGAGAACACGGAAATCGTGGGAATGTCCGAGACGCGCGCCACCGGCCCCGACGGTGGTTCCGGCGCGCGGAAGGCGGCCGGGAGCGTTCCAGACCCCACCGGGGGCGACCCGCCCGCCACCGATGCGTCCGCCGTCCCCGGCGTCTCCGGCGCCGTGGCGACCGGCACCGAGACGTCCGGAGCCGGAGCTTCCGGCGCCGGGACCGGCGGCGGCGAAGCGTCGAAAGGGCCTCCCGAAGGCGCGCCGGCGGCCGTCCCGCTGCTGGAGCCGCGCGAGGGCGTCCCGCCCGTCGTGGCCGACGCCGCCGAGCTGGAACGCGTCATCGCCGCGTTCGCCGCCGGGCACGGCCCGGTCGCGGTCGACGCCGAGCGCGCGTCCGGCTACCGGTACGGGCAGCGCGCCTACCTGGTCCAGCTCCGCCGCGCCGGGGCCGGCACCGCGCTGATCGACCCGGTGGCCTGCCCCGACCTGTCCGGGCTGGACGCCGCGCTCGCCGACGCCGAGATCGTCCTGCACGCCGCTAACCAGGACCTGCCGTGCCTCGCCGAGGTCGGGCTCGTCCCCCGGCGGCTGTTCGACACCGAGCTGGCCGGGCGCCTGCTCGGCTACCCCCGGGTCGGGCTCGGCTCCATGGTCGAGAACGTGCTCGGCTTCCTGCTGGAGAAGGGGTACTCGGCGGCCGACTGGTCCAGCCGCCCCCTCCCCGAGGACTGGCTGCGCTACGCGGCGCTGGACGTCGAGCTGCTCGTCGAGCTGCGCGACGCCCTGCACGGCGAGCTGGCGGCGGCCGGGAAGCTCGAATGGGCGCTGGAGGAGTTCGCGGCGATCCTCGCGACGCCGCCGAAGCCGCCGCGCGCCGACCCGTGGCGGCGCACGTCCGGGATCCACCGGATCCGCAACCGGCGGGCGCTCGCGATCGTCCGGTCCGTGTGGGAGATGCGCGACAAGATCGCGCGGGAGCGGGACCTGTCCCCCGGCCGGGTGCTGCAGGACGCCGCCATCATCGAGCTCGCGCAGCAGGCCCCGCAGACGCTCGCCGACCTGCAGGCCCTCCCCGCCATGCGGGGCCGCGCCGCCCGGCGGCACCAGTCGGCGTGGCTGCGCGCCGTCGCCCGCGCCCGCGAGCTGCCCGACCGGCGGCTGCCCGCCGCGAACGTCCCCGGCGACGGCCCCCCGCCCGCGCACCGCTGGGCCGACCGCGACCCCGAGGCCGCGAAGCGGCTCACCGCCGCGCGCGCCGTCGTCGCCGGCCTCGCCGAGGACAACTCGATGCCCGCGGAGAACCTGCTGCAGCCCGACGTGGTCCGGCGCCTCGCGTGGACGCCGCCGGACGAGCCGTCCGCGTCGGTGGTCGGCGCGGAGCTGCGGCGGCTCGGGGCGCGCCGCTGGCAGGCGGCGCTCACCGCGCAGCCGATCGCGCGCGCGTTCCTGCGGCTGGAGACCAAAGGCGATCTGTGACGTCGGCCGGCGCCCTCCCCGGCCGCGCGCCGGGGAGGGCCGCTACAGGTCGGGGAGGGGGTCGCGCGGCAGGCTGTCGCGGTCGAAGACCTCCGCGTCGGCGGCGTTGACCACGGCGATGTACTCGTCGTCGATCTCGAACTGGCCGCCGGCGAACATGAACGACGCGCCGTCCCCCGTCTCCACCGGCCCGATGCGGGTGCCGCGCGGGTAGCCGCCCCACACGCTCTTCGGCTTGGTACGGCTCAGCGCGCCCGTCGTGATCACCGAGATGCGGTCGTCGGTGACGACGAAGATGAATCCGGCGCCGCCGCCGTGGCTCTGCGCCGGGAAGATGTAGCGGATCTCCCCGTCGATTCCCAGGAAGTCGCGGCAGGTCTTGCGAAGGGGGCCTGGCACGGGCATGGCGGTCGGGACACCTCCCCGGGGGCGGGACGTCGTCGGCGATCCCAATCATGCCCCGACTCGTCACGCCGTGGCCAGCGCCTCCGCCGGGGACGACCGCGCCGCCCGCATCGCCGGATACAGCCCCGCCGCCGCGCCGACCAGCAGCGTCGCCGCGAACGCGCCGCCGAGCGCCCAGCCCGGCACGACCGGCGGCCACCCCCGGACGAGCGCGAACCCCGCGGTGACCGCCGCGCCGAGGACCGTCCCGGCCGCCCCGCCGAACCCCGACAGCAGCAGCGACTCGGTGAGGAACTGCGCCCGCACCTGCCCGCGCGTCGCGCCCAGCGACCGCCGCAGCCCGATCTCCCGGCGCCGCTCCAGCACCGAGATCACCATCGTGTTCGCGACCCCCACGCCGCCGACGAGCAGCGCCACCGCCCCGAGGCCCAGCAGCAGCCCGGTGAACGCCCCCGCCGCCGCGGCCTTCGCCTCCAGCGCGTCCGACGGGCGGCTCACCCGCACCTGCTCCGGGTGCCGGGGGTCGGCCGTCCGCGCGAGGGCGTCCCGGACGTCCGGCACCGCCCCGTCCGCCGCCCGCGCGTAGACCGTCGTCGGGTGCCCGTCGAATCCGAGGTACCGTTCGGCCGCGGCCCACCCGACGAGCACCGACCGGTCGATCTCCGGGGCGAGTTCCGCGGGCGCCAGCACCCCGAGGACCGCGAAGTCCCGGCCGCCGATCCGCACCTGCGCGCCGGGCCGGCCGACGCCGAGGCGCCGCGCCGCCTCCGCCCCGAGCACCGCCCCCGGGTACCGGGCGTTCGCGCCGTCCAGCGCCCGTCCCGTCTCCGTCCGGACCCGCAGCGTCCCGGGCAGCCCGGCCGTCGCGGCCTGCACGGCGATCCCGTGCGTGACCTCCTCGGGGATCGCGGTCGTCCGCCGGACGGTCGCGTCCACCGCGCCCGTCGCGGCGACCGACGTGACGCCCTCGATCCGGCCCGCCATGCCCGGCGCCGCCCGGGGAAGCCGCGCCTGCTCCCCGAACAGGGTCTCGCCGGGCCCGGCCGTCAGCAGGTTCGTGCCGAGCCGGTCCAGGCGCCGCAGCAGGTCCTCCTGCCCGGACGCGGAGATGCCGATCACCGCGGTCATCGCGGCGATGCCGAGGGCGACGCCGAGCGCCGACAGCACCGCCCGTCCCGCCCGCGCCCGCAGCCCGGCGAGGGCCGTGCGCCCCACGTCCGCGGGCGCGAGCCGCGCAGGCCGCGGCCCGCCGCTCATCGGACGCCCCCGCGGTCCGCGCGCTCGTCCGCGACGACGCGGCCGTCGCGGACGCGGACCCGGCGGGGCATCCGCGCGGCGACCTCCGGGTCGTGCGTGACGACCGCGACCGTCGTCCCGCCCCGCGCCAGGTCGTCCAGCAGCGCCAGCGCGCCGGCGCCCGCCGCGCTGTCGAGGCTGCCGGTGGGTTCGTCCGCGAGCAGCAGGTCCGGCTCGCCGACCACGGCGCGCGCCACCGCCACCCGCTGCCGCTCCCCGCCCGACAGCTCGTGCGGCCGGTGCCCGATCCGCGCGCCGAGCCCCACCCGTTCCAGGGCCGCCCGCGCCCGCTCCCGCCGCTCCGCCCGCCGCACCCCGGCGTACAGCAGGCCGTCGGCGACGCTGTCGAGCGCCGGCACGCCGTCGGCGAGGTGGAACCGCTGGAACACGAACCCGATATGGCCCGCCCGGAGCGCCGACAGCTCCCGGTCCGACAGCCCCGCGACGTCGTGCCCGGCGATCCGCACCGTCCCGGCCGTCGGCCGGTCGAGCGTCCCGATCACGTGCAGCAGCGTCGACTTGCCCGACCCGGACGGCCCCGCGATCGCGGTCGCCGACCCCGCGGCGATCACCAGGTCGACGCCCCGCAGCGCGGCGACCCCGCCCGGGTACTCCTTCACCACCCCGGAAAGCTCCACGATGTTCATCCGGCGGGCACCCCCACCCGCACGCCGTCCGCGAGGCCCTTCCCGGCGACCTCGACGCGACCGCCGCCGAACGCCCCGACCGCCACCGGCACGACCCGGGAGCCGGCGCCCTCCACGACCTCGACTCCGAACCCGCCGTCCCGCAGCGCCAGCAGCGCCTCGACCGGCACCGACAGGACGTCCTCGCGCCGTTCGGCCACGAGCTCCACGCTCACCGGCGCCTCGTCGAACCGGCCGTCGTACTCCACGGCGATCTCGACGTCCACCGTGGTCGGCGCGTCCGGCCCGCCGGTCTCGGCGACCGCGCCGACGTCGGCGATCACGCCCTCGACGCTCGTCCCGCCCGGGAGGTCCACGGTGGCCTTCGCGCCCTTCTCCGCGAGGTCCTGCCGGTCGGCGTCCAGGTCCACGTGCACCACGCGTTCCGTGCCGGACACGGTGAGGACGGGCTGCCCCGGCGACGCCCGGCCGCCCTCGGGCGCCTTCGCCTCCCGGACGAGGACGGCCCCGGCCTGGAACACCACCTGCGACGGATCGACCGTCCCGGTCACCTGGAGGTTCCGCTCGTCCTGCCACTCCCGGACCGCGTCCGCGGTGGCCGCGGTGAAGTCGCCGTCCACGGTCATCCCGTCCCCGTGGCCGAGCGCCTTCAGGTTCTCCTCCAGCGCGCGGACGTCCTTGCCCGCGCTGCCCTGCCCGAGGGCCCGGTACATGGGGGCCTTCCCGTACATCAGCGTCACCGGACGCCCGTCGATCGCCACGAGCGTCTCCCCGCGCCCGATCTCCGCGCCCCGCGCGGGCGTCCACGTGACGACGCCGCTCGCCGCCGTCCACACGTTCCGGACGCCCGCGTAGGTGAGCGTCCCGTCCACGGACTCGGTGTCGACCAGATCGCCCCGCTGCACGGGCGCCGTCGCGGGCGGGCCCGTCCGTCCCGCCCGGGCCGGCTCGTCCCCGGCCGCCCAGACGGCGGCGCCCGCGGCGACGCCCACGCCGACGACCGCGCCCGCCGCGACCGCGGCGCGCCTCACCGCCCGGCCCCCGGGAGGACCTTCTCGCACGCCTCGCGCGCCCGGTCGAGCCGCTCCGGGTCGATGTCCCCCTCGGGCAGCCGCACCGTCCCGTCCGGCGCGGGATCGGGCATGCCGACGCCGTTCTCCCGCATGCACCGCGCGAACTCCACGTACCGGTCGCGCACCTCCGGGTCCTTCAGGTCCGGCAGCACTCCCCCGGCCTGCAGCAGCGACCGGCACTTCTCGAGCGCCTTCTCGAGCATCTCCCCGCCGGCGTTCTTCCGGATCATCCGCGAGCCCTGCTTCCCGGACCCGGGGTCGGGCACGTCGACCCCGTTCTCCCGCATGCACCGCGCGAACGCGAGCTTCGCGTCCTCCGCGGCCATCGACCCGGCCGGCGACGCCCCCGCCCCCGCCGCGTCCCCGCCGCCGCACCC
>NZ_QHJN01000278.1:0-6039 GCF_003947565.1 Actinomadura sp. WAC 06369
GCCCCCAGAACAGCTCCGGATCGGAGTCCGCCGTGACCCGGTGCAACCGCCCGTCCGGGGCCACCAGGTCGACGCGGCGCACGTGGTCGGCGGCGAAACCGTACCGCCGGGCCAGCAGGCCCACGCCGCCGCCCAGCGTGTAGGAGACCGCGCCCACGCCGGGGAAGCTGCCCGACAGCGGCGCCAGCCCGTGCGGCGCGGCCGCCTCGAGCACCCGCGCCCAGGTCGCGCCCGCCTCGACCCACGCGGTGCGGGTCCCCGGATCGACGCGGACACCGGACATGCGGCGCGTGCTGACCAGGACGCCCCCGGCCGAGGCGGCGCGGCCGTGGCCGGTGGCCTGCACCGCCAGCGGCGCGCCCGTCCCGGCCGCGAACTCCACCGCCGCGCGGACGTCCCCGGGCCCGGCGGCCTCCACCACCACCGAGGGGCGATGGGGGTCCAGGAGCTGGTACCCGGTCCGCCGGTCGTCGTACTCCTCGTCGCCGGACGCGTACACCGGGCCGTCCACGCGTGCGGCGAGCTTCGTCGTCGTGTCCATGCGGCACACGCTAGGAGCCCTTGTGGACACATCTTGTCCGCAACGACGGCCATCATGGTGCGCGTGAACAAGCAACCGGAGGACGGGGCACCGGGGGACGGGGAAGCGGCGCGCGGGACGTCCGTCCGCAAGGACATGCCGGGACGGCTGCTGCGGCTGCTGGCGCTGCTGCAGAGCCGCCGCGAATGGTCGGGGGCCGACCTCGCCGAACGGCTCGGCGTCAGCGGCCGCACCGTGCGCCGCGACATCGACCGGCTCCGCGCGCTGGACTACCCGGTGGAGAGCACCACCGGCACCGCGGGCGGCTACCGGCTGGCGTCCGGCCGCGACCTGCCGCCGCTGCTGCTGGACGACGAGGAGGCCATCGCGGTCGCGGCCGGGCTGGTCACGGCCGCGGGCAG
The DNA here is from genome assembly GCF_003947565.1 of Actinomadura sp. WAC 06369. Classification (NCBI taxonomy): domain Bacteria; kingdom Bacillati; phylum Actinomycetota; class Actinomycetes; order Streptosporangiales; family Thermomonosporaceae; genus Actinomadura; species Actinomadura sp. WAC 06369. The sequence goes on from NZ_QHJN01000278.1 coordinate 943, forward strand.
CGGCGTCGCCGGGATCGAGGACAGCTCCATGCGGGCGCTGGCGAAACTGGAACGGGTCCTGCCCGCCCGGCTGCGGCCCCGCCTGTCGGCGCTCGGCGGCGCCGCCGCGGCGCCGTCCGCGAGCGGCCCCCGCGTCGACCCCGTGACGCTGGGGGTGCTGGCCTCCTGCTGCCGCGACCGCCGCGTCCTGGCCTTCGACTACCCCGGCCGCGCCGACGCGGCCGGGGCGGCCGGGGCGCGGCGCGTCGAACCGCACCACCTGGTCGCCGCCGCGGGCCGCTGGTACCTGATCGCCTACGACCCCGCCCGGGCGGACTGGCGCACCTTCCGCGCCGACCGCGTCGCCGACCCCCGCCCCGCGCACGACCGGTTCGTCCCGCGTCCGCTCCCCGCGCCCGACCCGGCCGCGCACCTCCTGCGCTCGTTCGCCTCCGCCGAATACCGCCACACCGCCCGCCTCGAGATCGCGCTCGCCGCCGAGGACGTCCGGTCCCGCCTGTTCGGGCGCGTGCCGGGCCGGATCGACCCGCGCGGGCCCGACGCCTGCGCCGTCCGGCTGAGCGCCGATTCCGCCGACCTGGTCGCCCAGTGCGCCGCCGCGATCGCGGCGCTCAACGCCCCCTGCACCCTGGTGGACGCCTCACCGCAGGTCCGCGACCGGCTCCGCGCGCTGCGGGACCGGCTCCCGCGCTGAACGCCCACCGGCCCGCAGAGGACGGTCGCAGGGGACGGCCGCGGGGGGCCGCCGCATAGAGTGGCCGCGTGATCACCGGTGCGGACGCCCAGGCCATCGTGGACGAGATCATGCGGCGCCTCGGCCGGAACGTGAACCTCATGGACGGCCGCGGCGTCATCATCGCCAGCGGCGACCGCGACCGCGTCGGCGGCGTGCACGACGGCGCCGTCCGGGTGCTGCGCAGCGGCGCGCCCGTCGCGGTGACCGGCGCGCAGGCGCGGCGGATGCGCGGCACCCGCGCCGGCGTGAACCTGCCGGTGAAGATCGGCGCCGAGATCGCCGGAGTCGTCGGGGTGACCGGGGAGCCCCGCGAGGTCGGCGACCTCGCCGAGGCCGTCGCCCTGATGACCGAGCTGATGATCACCCAGCAGGCGATGCGGGCCGAGGCCGAGTGGCGCCGCCGCACCCGCGACCAGATCGTCGCCGACCTGCTGGCCGGACGGCTCACCGCCGCGGCGTGGCGGCAGCGGCTGCGGCTCGTCGACGCCCGCCCCGAACCTCCGTTCGCGCTGCTGGCGGTGCGGCCCGCCGCCGACGCCGCCGCCGACGCGATGGGCGCCGCGGGCAGCCTCTACCGGCGGCTCGGCGGCGGCGAGCGGCAGGTCCTGGCGTCGGTCGACGTCACCGGCACCCTGTGGGTGGTGGCCGGGGCCGCCGCCCCCGCCGCGCTGCGCGCCCGGCTGCTGGACCTGCGCCGCGACCTGCCCCGCGCGTGCCTGCTGGACGGCGGGACGTCCGCCGACTTCGACGCCCTCGCCGAGACCGTCCGCCGCGCCCGCCTCGCGCTGCGCCGCCGCACCCTGCCCGACGTCACGACCCTGCGCGAGCAGGAGGTGGGCGTCCTGCTCGCCGACCTGCCGGACGCCGCCGCCCGCGCGGCCGCCGACCGCGTCCTCGGCCCCCTCCCCGACGAGCTCCGCCGCACCCTGCGCACCTACTTCGACCGCGGACGGCACGTCGCCGGGGCCGCCCGGGAACTGAACGTCCACCGCAACACCCTGGTGTACCGGCTGGGGCGGGTCGCCGAGCTGACCGGCCGCGACCCGCGCGCGTTCGACGACGCCGTCGCGCTCCGCCTCGCCCTCCACATCACCGACCTCGACTGACCCTCCCCGCCCCTCGCCTGCCGCCCCTCCCCCGCCGTCCCTCGCGCGATGTCTCGGCGCCGTGCACAAACGGCGGGCCGGTCCCGGGCGCGGACTTTGGTCGCCGCGCCGGTGCCCCGCCCCGCCCGCCGCTTCTAAGGTCTGTCCAACCCGGCGACCAGGACCAGGCGGGCCAAGCCCAGGCGGGCCAAGCCCAGGCGGGCCAAGCCCAGGCCGACCAGGAGAAGGAGGACCCCGTGCGCATCGTCGTCGCGCCCGACTCGTTCAAGGGCGGCCTCGGCGCGTCCGCCGTGTGCGCCGCCGTGGAGACCGGCGTCCGCCGCGCGGCGCCCGGCGCGACCGTCGTGCAGGTTCCGATGGCCGACGGCGGCGAGGGCACCGTGGACTGCTTCCTGCGCGCCCGCGGCGGCGAGCAGGTCACCCGCACCGTCGCCGGCCCCCTCGGCCGCCCCGTCGACGCCGCCTACGCGATCTCCCGGGACGGGCGCGCGGCGGTCGTCGAACTCGCCGCGGCGTCCGGGCTGCCGCTGCTGGCCCCCGGCGAACGCGACCCGATGCGCGCCGACACCACCGGCACCGGCGAGCTCATCGCCGACGCGATCGCCCGCGGCGCCCGCGACGTCCTGGTCTGCGTCGGCGGCAGCGCCACCACCGACGGCGGCACCGGCCTGCTGCGCGCCCTCGGCGTCCGGTTCACCGGCGCGGACGGCGCCGACCTGCCGCCCGGCGGCGCCGCGCTCGCCGGGCTCGCCGCGATCGACGACTCCGGGGTGCCCGCCGCCGTCCGCGAGACCCGGTTCCGCGTCGCCTGCGACGTCACCAACCCGTTCGTCGGGCCGTCCGGCGCCGCCGCGGTGTTCGGCCCGCAGAAGGGCGCCGACCCCGCCCAGGTACGGGAGCTGGACGCCGCGCTGGCCCGCTTCGCCGACGTCCTGCGGGACCGCTACGGCGTCGCCGTCCACGACCTGCCCGGCGCGGGCGCGGCCGGCGGCACCTGCGGCGGGCTGGCCGCGGTGCTGGGCGCCGAACCCGCCCGCGGCGCCGAACTGGTCGCCGACATGGTCGGGCTGCCCGCCGCGCTGGACGGCGCCGACCTGGCGATCACCGGGGAGGGGCGGCTGGACGGGCAGAGCGCCGGCGGCAAGGTCGCCTCGGTGGTCGCCGGGCTCGCCCGCGGCCGGGGCGTCCCCGCCGTGGCGCTCGCCGGGTCGGTCGCCGGTCCGCTGGACGACCTGCACGCCCTCGGGCTGACCGCCGCGTTCAGCCTCGCCGACGGCCCCCGGACCCTCGACGAGCTCATCGGCTCCGCCGCGCCGCTGCTGGCCGGCCTCGCCGAACAGGTCGTGCGGCTGCGCACGTCCTGACCCCCGGGCCGCCGGCCCCGCGCCGCGGCACCCGGCCCCCTCGACCGTCCGCGCCGCCCCTCACCACCCGGCGGCGCGGCCCACCCCCACGCAAGGCACGCCAAGGAGTCCCATGACCACCACCGGTCCCTTCCTGCTGCTCGCGCTCGCCGCGAGCATCGGCCTGATCATCCTGCTGAGCGGGCGGTTCAAACTGCACCCGTTCCTGGCGATCGTCGTGGCGACGTTCGCGTTCGGGCTCGCCGCGATGGGGATCGGCGCCGCCTCCGGATCCGACGAGCCGTACGTGGCCGACCTCGGCGGGACGATCGCCGAGGGCTTCGGGACGATCCTCGCCAGCATCGGCCTCGTGATCATCTTCGGGACGATCATCGGGAAGGTGCTGGAGCGCACCGGCGCCGCCGTCACCCTCGCCGACGCCGTCCTGAAGGTCGTCGGCAAGCGGCACCCCGCCATCGCCATGTCGCTGATGGGCTGGGTCGTGTCCATCCCGGTGTTCTGCGACTCCGGCTACGTCGTGCTGTCGCCGCTGCAGCGGTCGATCGCCCGCAAGACCGGCCGCAACCCCGTCGTCCTCGGCACCGCCCTCGCCACCGGCCTGTACGCCTCGCACACGTTCGTCCCGCCGACGCCCGGCCCGATCGCCGCCGCCGGCAACGTCGGCATCGGCTCCGACGGGCTGATCTGGGTCATCCTGTTCAGCATCCCGGTGTCCCTGGTCGCCACCATCGCCGGACTGGCGTGGGCGCTGCGCCGCACCGCGCACCTGGAGAGCGCCCTGCCGCAGGCCGAGCAGACGTTCGAGGAGTACAAGGCCCAGTTCGACCGCATCCCCGGCCTCGGCCGCGCCGTCACGCCGATCCTCGTCCCGATCCTGCTGATGGCGATCGGGTCGGTCGCCGCGTTCCCCTCCGGCGACGGCACCCTGGTCGACGGCATGCTCGGCGACGTCCTCACCGACCTGGGCACGCCCGTCAACGCCCTGCTCATCGGCGTCCTGCTCGCCCTGGCGCTGCTGCCCGCCCGCCGCGACGCCGAGGTGCTGACCACCTGGGTCGGCGAGGGCCTGTCCGACGCCGCGATCATCCTGGTGATCACCGGGGCGGGCGGCGCGTTCGGCGCCGTGATCAAGGCCACGCCCATCGCCGACTACATCAAGTCGCTCATCGGCGACGGCTCCGCGGTCGCGGGCCCGGTCGCCCTGCTGGTGCTGTTCGCGCTCGCCGCGCTGCTGAAGACCGCCCAGGGCAGCTCCACCGCCGCCCTGATCATCACCTCGACGCTCGCGCAGCCGCTGCTGCCCGCGCTCGGCCTGGACGTCATGATGGGCAACGTCCCCGTCGGCCAGGTCCTGGCGGTCATGGCCATCGGCGCGGGCGCCATGGTCGTCAGCCACGTCAACGACTCCTACTTCTGGGTCGTCACGCAGTTCTCCGGCATGAGCGTCTCCACCGCCTACCGCGCGCAGACCGCGGCGACCCTCGTGCAGGGCGTCACCGCCATCGCGTTCGTCCTGGTCCTCGGGGTCGCGCTGCTGTGAGCCGCCGGACGGCCGGGGCCCTGCGACGCCGCGGGGCCCCGGCCGTCCCGTATCCGCTCCCGAGGCCGGACATCCCGGCGAGGCGCATTGTGCCCGCGCCGTGACTGTTGGTAGTCAAGGGGCGTGCCGAACCACCACCTGCGACCGCCCGCCCCGCGCGTCCCCCCAGACTACGACGAACCCTGGCGCGTCGGGCCGTCCGCCCGGGGCCGCGGGGGAGCCGGGCCGGGAGAGCGCGGGGCCGGGCGGACGGCCCGGCCGCGACTCGCGCACCCCGTCCGGCGGGGCGCCCGCGCAGGCCGACCGCTCTCCCGACCCCACCACCGGGCGGCCCGCCGGACGGGGTGCGCG
>NZ_QHJN01000279.1:0-5995 GCF_003947565.1 Actinomadura sp. WAC 06369
CAGCCCCCGAGATACTGCCGTTCTCCCGGTCCAGCGCCTCGAAGAACCTTGCCTTCAGGTCCTCAAAATCCATGATCCCCGCAACTCCCTGAAGATCAGGGTGTTGCGGGGATCACTAGAACCCACGGCGGTGCGGCGGGGGCCGTGTGCCGGAGGCGGGAGGCGGGCCCGGTCGGGGTGCGAGGTCGAGGGGGCCTCCCCGGCACGTGCGGGACGGTGCGTCAGAACGCCTCTTCGGGCAGCTCCATGGCGTCCAGGGTGGTGGCCTCGGTGACCGCGCGGTCGGCGGCCAGGCGCGGCAGGACGGTCTGGCAGAAGAACTGCGCGGCGGCGACCTTGCCGGTGTAGAACGCCCGGTCGGAGTCGGAGACGTCCCCGCCGCCGAGGGCGGTCAGCGCGACCTCGGCCTGGCGGCAGAGCAGCCAGCCGACGATCAGGTCGCCGAGGGCGAGCAGGAGGCGGCTGCTGTTCAGCCCGACCTTGTACAGCTCCTTCGGGTTCTCCATGGAGGAGAGCGCCCACCCGACCATCGGGTCGAGGATGCCCTGGACGTCGTCGAGGGCGCGGGCGAGGGCGGCGCGCTCGTTCTTGAGGCGGCCGTTGCCGGCGTCGCTCTCGGTGAACGCCTTGACCTCGCCGGCGAGCACCTTCAGCGCCGCCCCGTTGTCCCGGAGGATCTTCCGGAAGAACAGGTCCTGGCCCTGGATGGCGGTGGTGCCCTCGTACAGGGTGTCGATCTTGGAGTCGCGGATGTACTGCTCGATCGGGTACTCCTGCAGGAAGCCGGAGCCGCCGAGGGTCTGCAGCGACTCGGCGCCGAGCAGGGCGTACGCGCGCTCGGACCCGAAGCCCTTGACGATCGGGAGCAGCAGGTCGTTGAGCTTCTCGGCCTGCTCGTCCTTGCGGCCCTCGTGCTCGGCGATCTGCACGGCGTCCTGGTAGGAGGCGGTGAGCAGGACGAGCGCCCGCATGCCCTCGGCGTACGCCTTCTGCGTGAGCAGGCTGCGCCGGACGTCCGGGTGGTGCGTGATCGTGACGCGCGGGGCCGTCTTGTCGGTCATCTGCGTCATGTCGGCGCCCTGGACGCGCTCCTTGGCGTACTCGAGCGCGTTGAGGTAGCCGGTGGAGAGGGTGGCGATCGCCTTGGTGCCGACCATCATGCGGGCGTACTCGATGACGAGGAACATCTGCTTGATGCCCTCGTGCACGTCGCCGACGAGGTAGCCGACGGCCGGGTGCTTCTCGCCGAAGGTGAGCTCGCAGGTCGTGGAGACCTTGAGGCCCATCTTCTTCTCGACGTTGGTGACGTAGGCGCCGTTGCGCTCGCCGAGCTCGCCGGTCTCGAGGTCGACCATGTACTTGGGCACGAGGAACATCGACAGGCCCTTGGTGCCGGGGCCGGCGCCCTCGGGGCGGGCCAGCACCAGGTGGAACACGTTCTCGGACATGTCGTGCTCGGCCGAGGTGATGAACCGCTTCACGCCCTCGATGTGCCACGTCCCGTCCGGCTGCTGGACGGCCTTGGTGCGGCCCGCGCCGACGTCGGAGCCCGCGTCCGGCTCGGTCAGCACCATCGTCGCGCCCCACTGCCGCTCCCGGGCCAGCTCGGCGAAGCGCTTCTGCTCGGGGGTGCCGATCTGCCACAGGATCTGGGCGAAGCCGGGGCCGGAGGAGAACATGTAGACGGCCGGGTTGGCGCCGAGGACCTGCTCGGCCACGGCCCAGGTGAGCGAGCGGGGAGCGCCGCTGCCGCCGAACGCGGGGACGAGGTCGAGGCGGTACCACTCGGCGTCCATCCACGCCTGGTAGCTCTTCTTGAAGCTCTCCGGCATGGTGACGCTGCCGTCGGCCGGGTCGAAGACCGGCGGGTTCCGGTCGGCGTCCTCGAACGAGTCGGCGAGCGGCCCCTCGGCGAGGCGGTTCACCTCGTCGAGGATGCTGCGCACGGTGTCCTCGTCCAGCTCCGCGTACGGGCCGCTTCCGAGGAGGTCCTGGCGCCTGAACACCTCGAAGAGGTTGAACTCCAGGTCACGGAGGTTGCTCTTGTAGTGCCCCATTCGAGACTCCGTTCGGCTCGGCGGGCTGCCGACGGCCCCGCACTGCGTACTGGTCAGTAACTCAACGACATGCTACCCGCTGGTAACCAGCGAGAACCACCAGGAAGGCGGCATTCGTCGGGACCCGGGCCACACATGCCTTACCATCGGGCCTACAAAGTGACGCAACTCACATGAACGGCGCAACTCCGTTACCGGTTGGTACGCACAAACGAACATTAAGTGACAAATAGGACATTTCGCCCTCAACAGGCTGGTCAACTCATGGTTGGGCGTTTCAGAATCATGTCCCCCGGCCTACGCATCGATTGCCGGGACATCGCTTTCGGAACGATCCTCGCCTGACCCTTGACAGAACACGGTCTCATCACTACTCCTCTCACGCTTCCGGGCGCCATGACCGGATCTGGCAAACGTGAACCAATGGGGAAGCTCGTCCCTCTTACTTGAGGTGGCACGGGGTCGCAAGGGTCTGCGGGTTCTCCCCCGGAGCCCGAGGAGAGGAAGGACTTGAATTGTCGTCTGTCACGGGGTGGCTCGATGATGCCTGGAGTTCGGTGACGGGGGCGTTCTCCAGCGGCGACTGGCGGGACTTCATCCCGCTGGGGTTCGCGGGACTGCTGGTCTGGGGGCTCTGGCTCTACCGGGTGATCCTCTCCCGCATGGACAAGCCGGTCGTGAACAACTTCCGCACGACCGTTTCGGTGGTGGTCCCCTCGTACCGCGAGGACCCCGAGATCATGATGCGCTGCCTGGACAGCTGGCTCGCCCAGAACCCCAGCGAGATCATCATCGTGATCGACGTCGGCGACACCGAGGGGCACCGGCGGCTGGCGCAGGTCACCGACCCGCGCGTGCACGTCCTCGTCTACGAGCACTCGGGCAAGCGGTCGGCGCTCGGCGTCGGCATCCGCGCGGCCCGCGGCGAGATCATCGTGTTCGCCGACTCCGACACCTGGTGGCAGCCCGGCCTGCTGGACGCCGTCCAGATGCCCTTCGAGGACCCCCAGGTCGGCGGCGTCGGCACCCAGCAGAACGTCTACCAGCGCGAGACGAGCGTGTGGCGCCGGATCGCCGACTGGCTCGTCAACCTGCGCTACTACGACTACGTCCCGGCGATGGGCTCCAAGGGCGGCGTCGCCTGCCTGTCGGGCCGGACGGCCGCGTACCGCCGCTCCGTCATCCTCCCCGTGGTGGAGAACCTGGAGAACGAGTTCTTCCTCGGCCGCCGCTGCATCGCCGGCGACGACGGCCGCCTCACCTGGCTGACGCTGTCGCAGGGCTACAAGACGGTGCACCAGTCGTCCGCGCGCGCCATCTCCATGTTCCCCGACTCGTTCCGCGCCTTCTTCAAGCAGCGCATCCGGTGGAGCCGCAACTCCTACCGCTGCTACCTCACCGCCCTGTGGAAGGGCTGGCTGTGGAAGACCCCGTTCGTCACCAAGGTCACCGTCCTGCAGATCCTGCTGACCCCCGTGACGATGGGCGTCACGCTCGGCTACCTGATCTTCAGCCGCATCCTCGACAACCTCACCCCGCTCGGCATCACGCTGGCCATCGGCTGGGTGCTGTTCGGCCGCGGCGTGCGCGGCTGGTCGCACCTCAAGCGTCACCCGAAGGAGATCCTGCTGCTGCCGCTGACCGCCCTCGTGATCATCATGATCTCGCTGCCGATCAAGCTGTACGCGTTCATCACCATGAACAAGCAGGGCTGGCTGACCCGCTCCGCCGACCAGGTCGGCGGCGCCGGGCAGAGCGCCGGCTCGCTGCAGGGAGTTGGCTGAGGTGACCTTTCCCACCCCCCTGACGCGGACGCGCGCGATGCGCCCGCCCGGCCCGCTCCGGCGCGGCCCGCGGACGGCGGCGGCCGCCGGGCTCGCGCTCGGCATCGGCCTCCTCCCGGTGGTCGCGCTGCTGCCCGCTCCCCCGGCGCACGCGGCGCCGACCCCCCAGCCCACCCAGGGCGGCCAGCCGTCCGGGCAGCCCACGGGCCAGCCGTCCGGGCAGCCCTCCGGACAGCCCCAGAACGGTCAACCCCAGAACGGCCAGCCCCAGAACGGACAGCCCCAGAACGGACAGCCCCAGAACGGACAGCCCCAGAACGGACAGCAGCAGGGCGCCCAGCAGCAGCAGGGCGCCCAGCAGTCCGGGCAGCCGGCCGGTGAGGCGGACACGCAGGCGGCGCTCGTCGACCAGGAGGACCAGCGGATCCTGCAGATCCGGTCCGTCCTGACCGCGATCCTGCAGATCGGCGGGCAGGCGACGGGGCAGTGGAAGCAGCCGCAGATCTTCGGCTCCAGCCACGGCAAGACGCTCGTGCTGCCCAACACCGGCCAGGCGTACACGGTCGCCGACCTCGCCAAGTACGGCGGCAAGTACTTCAAGCGGCTGCCGGACGGCTCCTTCCTGCTCGGCATCCCGGTGTACGTCGCCGACGGGGCCGAGCTGACGCTGAAGAACCCCGACGGCCCGCTGGTCCTGCGGATGGGCAGCCTGCCGGGCGCGTTCGCCTCGATCGTCAGCTTCGGCGGCAAGATCGACATCGAGGGCACCGCGCGGAACCCGGTGCAGGTCATCAGCTGGGACCCCCGGACGAACCGCCCCGACACCGAGACCGCGGACGGCCGCGCCTACATCCGCGCGGTCGGCGGCGAGTTCCACGCGAAGCACGCCAAGTTCGCCCAGCTCGGCTTCTGGAGCGGGCGGACCGGCGGCATCGCGCTGACCGGCACCGACCGGCCCCAGAGCGAGTACAAGCGCTACACCAAGGAAGAGCGGCACCAGCGCAAGCAGGAGCGCCTCGAGGCCAACAAGAACCGCGGCGGGGGCGGCGGCCCCGGCGACATCGAGATCCAGGAGCCGGGCGGCACCGCGACCCACGTGCCGGCCGCCGACCTGGTGACCGGTTCCATCGACAACACCACGATCACCGGGAACGCGTTCGGGCTGTTCGTCTCCGGCTCGAACCAGTCGCAGATCACCAACAACCGGATCGAGAACAGCCTGGTGGACGGGCTGGTCATGCACCGGTTCGCCAAGAACGCCAACATCTCGAACACGACGGTGACCGGCAGCCGCGGCGACGGGTTCGTCCTCGCCCGGGCCACCGAGAAGATCCGCGTCACCAACAGCACCGCCGAGGGGAACGGCCAGAACGGCTTCACGGTCAACGGCGCGGCCCTGGCCGAGGGGCCGTCGGCGTCCGGCGAGTCGCTGCAGACGTTCGGCGGCAGCTCGATCAGCAACAGCGTCGCCCGCGGCAACGGCCACTACGGCGTGGAGCTGCTCGGCGGGCACAAGCTGTCGGTGCAGAACAGCAAGATCATCGGCGGTGACATGGGCATCGTCGTGCGGGAGGGCGCCACCGAGGTGCAGATCTCCGGCAACCAGCTCACCGAGCAGGTGCGGCAGGGGATCTCGGTCCGGGACGGCGTCGTGGACGCCAGCCTCGCGGGCAACACGATCGTCGGCGCCCGCACCGGCATCTACCTGCGCGACTCGTCCGGCACGATGACCGGGAACGTGATCAAGGGCGCGGCGGCGCACGGCATCACGTTCGTCGGGGACGCCGACGGCTCGGAGGTCCGCAACAACACCCTGCAGGGCCGGGGGACGAGCGCGGTCAGCACGTCCCGGTCGAGCGGCGACATCGCCGAGGACGACAACAACACCGACGGCTGGACCGACACGGCGTCGCTGTGGATGAAGGCGCGGCGCTACCTGACCCCGATGAACCTGATCTGGGCGGGCGTGTTCTTCATGGTGCTGTTCTCGATGCTGCGGGCGCGCAACGGCGGCCTGCGCATCGGCCGCACCGGCCTGCACCCGTACGAGCTGCAGCAGCCGATGGAGAAGCGGCAGGTGTGGAGCCTGCCGCGCCGCCCCGCCGGCCCCCCGCCCGCCGGTCCGGCCGCCCCGGCGGCCGGACCGGCGGGCGG
>NZ_QHJN01000280.1:0-5831 GCF_003947565.1 Actinomadura sp. WAC 06369
CGCAGGCCGGCGCCATACCTGAGCCCACGTCAGCACTGCAGCTCGGATCTCCGGCCCCGCCGCACGCCACGCCTCGCCGCACGCGGCGTGCGAGTAGCCCGGCCGCGCCCGGTCAGTCCTGTCGGACCAGGATTCGAGTACGCCGACCACGTCGCTGTACTCTCCCGTTGGCAGACGGCGGCGCAGCGAGATCCGCTGGCCCACGTCCGCGGCGCTGACGGCTACCACCAGGCGCGCGGCGAAGCGGCCGGCCATGCGGGGACCCCCGTGTCGAATCGGCTGCGCGGTCGTGGCCATACTATTCACAGGCAGCTTGCGGTGAGCCGTGACGTGCGGCGGGGCCGGAGATCCGAGAGGAGTCACTGACGTGACCTACGTCATCGCGCAGCCCTGCGTGGACCTGCTCGACAAGGCATGCATCGAGGAGTGCCCGGTCGACTGCATCTACGAGGGGAAGCGCCAGCTCTACATCCACCCGGACGAGTGCGTCGACTGCGGTGCGTGCGAGCCGGTCTGCCCGGTCGAGGCCATTTACTACGAAGACGACGTTCCCGAGCAGTGGAAGGACTTCTACAAGGTCAACGTGGAGTTCTTCGACGACCTCGGCTCGCCCGGCGGCGCCTCCAAGGTCGGCAAGATCGACAAGGACCACCCGATCGTCGCCGCGCTGCCGCCGCAGAGCCAGGAAGACTGACGACGTTCGAGAGCGTGCGGCGCACCGCCCGGCCGGGGTCGGGGCGCCGCACGTCCGTGTGAGAGAGGGTGCGCAGGTGTTCACGCTGCCGGATTTCCCGTGGGATCGGCTCGCGCCGTACAAGGAGCGGGCCGCCGCGCATCCCGGCGGCATCGTCGACCTCTCGGTCGGAACGCCCGTGGACCCCACCCCCGAGCCGATCCGGGAGGCGCTGGCCGCCGCCGCCGACGCCCCCGGCTACCCGCAGACGTACGGGACGCCCGCGCTGCGCGAGTCCGTCGCGGGGTGGCTGCGGCGCCGCGCCGGGGTGGCGGGCGCCGACCCCGACGCCGTCCTGCCAGTGCTCGGCACCAAGGAGCTCGTCGCGTGGCTGCCGACCCTGCTCGGCCTCGGCCCGGACGACACCGTCGTCTTCCCCGAGCTGGCGTACCCGACGTACGACGTGGGCGCGCGGCTGTGCGGCGCGCGGCGCGTCGCGACGGACGGGCTGCTGGCGCTGGGGCCCGTCACCCCGAAGATCGTCTGGGTGAACTCGCCGTCCAACCCGACCGGGAAGGTGCTGCCGACCGAGCACCTGCGGAAGGTCGTCGCGTGGGCGCGCGGCCGGGGCGCGATCGTCGTCAGCGACGAGTGCTACCTGGAGTTCGGCTGGGACGACGCCAACCCGCCGGTGTCGATCCTGCACCCGGACGTGTGCGACGGCTCCCACGAGGGCCTGCTGGCCGTCAACTCGCTGTCGAAGCGCTCGAACCTCGCCGGGTACCGCGCCGGTTTCGTCACCGGTGACCTCGCCCTGGTGAAGCGGCTGCTGGAGGTCCGCAAGCACGCCGGGATGATCGTCCCGGCGCCGGTGCAGGCCGCGATGACGGTCGCGTTCGCCGACGACGCGCACGTCGAGGAGCAGCGCGCCCGGTACGCGCGGCGCCGCGCGGCGCTGCGCGCGGCGTTCGAGGGCCACGGGTTCCGCATCGACCACTCCGAGGCGTCCCTGTACCTGTGGGCGACGCGGGACGAACCGTGCTGGGACACGGTCGCCCACCTGGCATCTCTCGGGATCAGCGTCGGCCCCGGCGACTTCTACGGGACGGGCGGCGCCCGGCACGTCCGGGTCGCGTTCACCGCGACGGACGAGCGCGTCGCGGCGGCCGTCGAGCGGCTCTGATCCGTCCGGCCGTCCCCGCGGCCCCTTGCGCATCACTTGTCGACCGACGAAACCGATTGTTATTTTGTCGCGTCTGATTGCGGTATGGGCTTGTGGCGCCACAATCGGTAGGCTTCCGCAGGTCCTCGTACATATGCCGTGGTCGTCGTGAGGGACGGAGGAGCCGTGGGCGATACCGCCATAGTGATCCTGCTGGCGCTGATCCTGCTCGCCCTGGTGGTGCTGATCGTCGTCCTGCTGCGCCGCCGTGCGGGCGCGGCGGCGGCGAAGCCGGAGGCCGCGGCGCCGCGCGACCCGCTGGCCGCCGAGGACCAGGCCGGCGGCGACCCCCGGACGATCAAGGCCGGGGACATGATCGAGTACCTCGGGGTCCGCTACTTCGTGCGCGGCTCGCTGCGCATGCGCGAGGGCGGCTACACCTGGGCCGAGCACCTGCTGGACGCCGACCAGATCGAGGGCGTGAAGGTGTGGGTGTCGGTCGAGGAGGACCCCGACCTCGAGGTCGTCTGGTGGACCGAGACCGAGATGGGCGACATGTCGCCCAGCCAGAAGAGGATCACGATCGACGGCGTGGAGTACCGCCGCGAGGAGCACGGCACCGCCGACTACGACAGCGAGGGCACCACCGGCCTCGGTGTGAAGGGCCGCGTCGAGTACGCCGACTACACCGCCCCCAAGGGGCGCTACCTGTCGTTCGAGCAGTACGGCGGCGGCCAGTGGGAGGCCGGGCTCGGCGAGCGCGTCCCGAACGGGGCGCTCACCATCTACCCCGGCGGAAACTGACCGTGCTCGCCACCCTCGACACCCCCTACGCCGACGCGAGCGCCGACGGCCTGTCGTTCGCGCTCGGCCTGCCCCCGCTCGACGCGCTGGCCGTCCTGCCCGTCCCGTACGGCGGCCTGACCGTCCAGCTCCGCCTCCTCGGCGCGTCCCACCAGGTCATCGCCGGTCCGCTGAGCGAGACCGTGGCCTGCCTGGACGGCCCCGCCGAGCCGCTGCCCGGACGCACGAGCACGACCCTGCCCGGATGGGCGTACGAATTCACCGCGACGACCGCCCGCCACGACGACGACGCCGCGTTCGGCCGGGCCGTCGAGGCGGTGTGCGCGCGGCTGGCGGACCGCGGCGACGCCCTGGCCGGGGCCTTCCCCGGCTCGCGGCACGCCGTCACCGCCCTCGCACTGGAGGAGACGGCAGAGGAGACCGGAATGGGCTGGCGGACGTGGCACGCCTATCCGCAGACCCGGGAGATCGTGATGACGCGGAGCCGGCTGGTGAGACCATGAACAGGAAGTACTGGACGATCGGCGCCGTGTCGGTCTCCATCGTCGCGGTGATCGTGCTCGTCGCGGTCCTGAGCCGGGACAAGTCCCCCGACAAGTGGATCGCCGACAAGTACAAGCGGGTCGCGGTCAACGAGTACCGGGCGTCGAAGAAGCCGGCCGACGTCGCCCGCGAGATCCGCAAGGAGCTCAAGCCGATCGACCGGGTCAACGACATGGCGACGCTCGGCAACCGGGGCGGCGTCTTCCTGCGCTACCCGAAGCACGTCGTGGCCGTCCTCCCATACGGGACCGGCAGCCGTATCACCGTCGACTCCGCGAGGAGCGGCTACAGCCGCTACCACTCCCATGTCGGCGGGCACTGGAGCACCCCCGGCAGCAACGGCTGGAACAACCGGGGATCCGCGTCGTTCCGCGGCGGCGGGCCCGGGTCGGGCAAGTGAGGAGCTAGGAGCTACCGATGAACGACATCCTGCACGACGGCGGCGCCACCCTCGCCTACGGAGCGCTCGGCCTGGCCCTGATGGTGCTCGGCTACCTGGTCGTCGAGGTGACGACCCCGGGCCGGCTCGGCCAGCAGATCTGGACCGAGGGCAACCGGGGCGCGGCGCTGCTGCTCGCCGTCAAGCTCCTCGGCGTCGGCGCGATCGTCACCACCGCGATCGTCACCAGCGACGACGACCTGAGCGACGGGCTGCTCGGCACCGCCGTGTACGGCGTCCTCGGCATCGTCATCATGATCGTCGCGTTCTACGCGATCGACGTGCTGACCCCCGGGAAACTCGGCGCGATCCTCGTCGGCGGCGAGCACGTCCACCCCGCCGGGTGGGTCGTCGCCGCCGCCGACCTGGCCGTCGCCGCGATCGTGTGCGGGGCGGTCTCCTGACGTCCCGCGGTCCCGACGAGGCCGCCCCGTCCGCCGCCGGCGCGGACGAGGCGGCCCGTCCCGTTTCCGAACCCCCGGCCGGGCACGCGGCCGAGACGGCCGGGCCGGGCGGGCGGTCCCGCGTGCCCGCGCGCGTCGCCCGCGCGCTCGTCCTCGCGGCAGTGTTCACGTGCGCCGCCTGCGGGCTCGTCTACGAACTCGCGCTCGTCGCGCTCGGCAGCTACCTGGTCGGCAACTCGGTGACGCAGGCGTCGATCGTCCTGTCGGTCATGGTGTTCGCGATGGGCATCGGGTCGCTGCTGGCCAAGCCGCTGCAGGGCCGCCCGGTCGTGGCGTTCGCCGTCATCGAGGGCGTGCTCGCGCTCGTCGGCGGGCTGTCCGTCCTGGTGCTGTACGCGGCGTTCGCGTGGGTCCAGGTGTACGAGCCGGTGCTGGTCGTTATCGCGTTCGCCGTCGGCGCGCTGATCGGCGCGGAGATCCCGCTGCTGATGACGCTCATGCAGCGCATCCGGCGGCAGGACGCCGGCAGCGCCGTCGCCGACCTGTTCGCCGCCGACTACGTCGGCGCGCTCCTCGGCGGGCTCGCGTTCCCGTTCCTCCTCCTCCCGACCTTCGGGCACATCAAGGGCGCCCTGCTGGTCGGCGCCGTCAACGCGGTGGCGGGCGTCGCGGTCGTGCTGTGGCTGTTCCGCGACCGGCTCCGCCGCTGGACGCGCGCCGCGCTGTGGGCCGGCATGGCGACCGTCCTCGTCGTCCTCGGCGGGACGTACGCGCTCGCGGACCGGTTCGAGGTCACCGCCCGGCAGGCCCTCTACAACGACCCGATCGCCGTCGCGGAGCGCACGCCGTACCAGGAGATCGTCGTCACGCGGAAGGTCTCCGTGTCGGGCAGCGCCGACCTGCGGCTCTTCCTGAACGGCGACCTCCAGTTCTCCTCGGTGGACGAGTACCGCTACCACGAGGCGCTCGTCCACCCGGCGCTCGCCGGGAAGCGGGACCGGGTGCTGATCCTGGGCGGCGGCGACGGCCTCGCGCTCCGCGAGGTGCTGCGCCACCGGGACGTCCGGGAGGTGACGCTCGTCGAGCTCGACCCCGCGATGGTCCGGCTCGCCCGCACCTACGGCCCGATCGAGAAGCTGAACGGCGGCGCGTTCGAGGACCCGCGCGTCACCACCGTCGCCGCCGACGCGTTCAACTGGCTCCGCGACCTCCGCGCCGAGTTCGACTCGATCATCGTCGACATGCCCGACCCCGACGACGTCGCGACGGCGAAGCTGTACTCGGTCGAGTTCTACGGGATGGTGAAGCGGGCGCTGGCCCCCGGCGGCCGCATGGTCGTCCAGTCGGGATCGCCCTACTTCGCCCCGAACTCGTACTGGTGCATCCGCGCGTCGATCGCCGCGGCCGGGTTCGCGACCACCCCGTACCACGTGGACGTCCCGAGCTTCGGCGACTGGGGCTTCGTCCTGGCGGAGCCGGGCACCGAGCCCCCGTCCCTCGCGCTCCCGCCGGACGTCCGGGGGCTCCGCTTCCTGGACGGGCGGGTCCTGGAGGCCGCGAAGGTCTTTCCGCGGGACCGCGGTCCCCGCGACGTCGAAACGAACACGCTCGTCCACCCGCGCCTCGTCGACTACGAGGACGCCGAGTGGAAGCTGTCCTGACCGGCGCTCCCTGATCAGCGCTCGGTGGACCGCCGGATCGCGTCGTCCACCGCCCGCTGGAACGACGTCACCAGCGACTGGATCAGCAGCGGCTTGAGCCGTCCCGCCATCTCCATCAGCCGCGCGCGGTCCTGCGGCGCCCGCC
>NZ_QHJN01000281.1:0-5678 GCF_003947565.1 Actinomadura sp. WAC 06369
AGAAGAGCCAGGGGGGCACTGTGCCCCCGGCCCCGTAGAAGGCGTACACGAGCCGGCAGTACGCCGCGTATCCGGTGCGGTAGAAGTCGACGAACTTGGTGAGCGAAGAATCCTCGTTCTCCATCTTTGCCCTTCGTGGTCGCGACCGAGCGCGTGCTCAGTCCATGTCGCCGGAGAGGATGCGGGCCAGCAGCGCCCGGTGCTCGTCGTCGTCGACGATCGTGCGCACCTGCTCGCGGCCGTCGCGGACGGTGAGGAAGCGGCGCTGCCGCAGGAAGACCTGGCCGTCCGCGACGGCCCGGCCGCACAGGACCTCCCGGGTGTCGGTGCGTCCCGCGTCCGCCACGATCCGCCGGAAGTCGTCCTCCAGTTCCTTCCAGTCGCTCCACCGGCGGGGTTCGAGCGTGAACGTGTAGACGACGCTCCACCGCGTGGCCGGCCCCCGGCGCTGCAGCGCGGTCCCGTCCTCGCGCGGGACCAGCCGGAACCGGCTCCCGTACTGGGACTGCACGGCGTCGGTGACCAGCAGCGGCTCCACGTAGGTCGGCCCCGGGTAGCCGACGTCGGTGAGCCATGCGGAGCCGTCCAGCAAGACGCGGTTGAACATGTGCTCGATGTCGGTGCCGAAGTTGTCCCGACCCTCGGCGGTGACGCCCGCCAGGAGCGCGACGTCGTAGCCGAGCTCGCGCAGCAGCCGGTGGAACAGGCGGTTCAGGTGGTAGCAGGCGCCGCCGCGCCCTTGGACGATGCTCGTCTCGAAGATCTCGTCGTCGTCGAGGTCGACGATCTGGACGCCGTCCGCGAGGTCGTAGGCGGCGCTGTTGTACGGGACGGCCATCAGGTGGTTGCGCTGGAGCCTCCGCAGCGTCGCGATGTCCGCGGCGGTCTCGCCGGCGCAGCCGATCCGGCGGAGGTACTCCTCCACGTCGAACACGTCATTCCTCCTCGGGTCAGACCGAGACCGCGACCGGGGCCGCTTCCCGGTCGCCTTCGTGGTCGCCGAGCACCAGGTCGTGCAGGTAGGCGGCGATGCTCTCCGGTGTCGGGTAGGCGAAGACGAGGTTGGGGACGACCTTCCGGTCGGTGAGCCGGTTGAGCCGGTTGCGCAGCTCGATGGCGGTGAGCGAGTCGAACCCGAGCTCGAAGAGCCCCTGGTCCGCGTCGATGCGGTCGGACGCGCCGTAGCCCAGCACCGCGGCCACCTGGGCCCGCACCAGGTCGAGCAGGACCTTCTCCCGTTCGGCGGCCGGCAGTCCGGCCAGCCGCTCCGGCAGCCGTCCGCGCTCGTCGTCGGCGGTCGCGGTGTGCGCCGCCTGCCGTCCCGCGCGGACCAGCCCGCGCAGCATGTGCGGCACCACCCCGCCCGCCGCGGCGTCGGCGCGGACGCTGCGCAGGTCGATCCGGGCGGGGACGAGGAGCGAACGCCCGGACCCGAGCGCGGCCTCGAACAACTCCATCCCCTCGGCCTGCGACATCAACTGCAACCCGCCGCGCCTGCTCATCCGGGAACGGGCGAGGTCGTCGGTGCCCGCGGCCATCCCCCCGGACGTCTGGTCCCACAGGCCCCAGGCCAGCGACAGGCCCGGCAGGCCCTCGGCGCGACGGCTCGCCATCAAGCCGTCCAGGTAGGCGTTGGCCGCTGCATAGCTGCCGCTGCCCGCGCCCATGAACACGCCCGACACCGAGGAGTAGACGACGAACGCGGCCAGGTCCATGCCGCGGGTCAGCTCGTCCAGGTGCCGCACCGCGTCGGCCTTGGGCGCGAACACCTCCGCCAGCCGGTCGGGGGTCACCGTCCCGATCACTCCGGCGTCCGACACGCCCGCCGTGTGCACGATCCCGGTCAGGGGGTGCTCGGCGGGGACGGACGCCAGCAGCGCCGCGACCTGGTCGCGCTCGGACATGTCGCAGGCCGCGACGGACACCTCCGCGCCCTGGTCGGTGAGTTCGGTGACCAGGGCGTCCGCTCCTTCGGCGTCCGGGCCCCGGCGGCTCGCCAGAAGCAGGCGGCGGACACCGTGCCGGGCGACCAGGTGGCGGGCGGCCAGCCCGCCCAGCGATCCGGTGCCGCCCGTGACCAGGACCGTCCCGTCCGGACCGAACGGAGCCGGACCGTCCGGCTCCGGCGCGGCACCGGCGGCGCGGGCGAGGCGCGGGACGAACAGGGCGGTGCCGCGCACCGCGACCTGCGGCTCACCGGACGCGAGCACCGCACCCAGGACCGAGGCCGGGTCGGCTCCGGCGGCGGACTCCGGGTCGAGGTCGAGCAGGACGATCCGGTCGGGGTTCTCGGCCTGGGCGGCCCGGACCAGGCCCCACACCGCCGCCCCCGCGGGGTCGGTCACGGCGCCGTCGCCGCCGGCGGGCACCGCGCCCCGGGTCGCGACCACCAGCCGCGACTCCTCCAGCCCGCCGCCGCCCAGCCAGCACTGCACCGCGTCCAGCACGTGGGTCGTCGCTCCGAGCACGTCGCCGTCCGGCCCGCCGGCGCCGCGGCCCGCATCGAGGACGGCCGCGGCCGGGGCGTCCGCGCCCGACAGGACGTCGTCGGCGAGCGTCGCCACCTGCTCCGCGTCGGCGACCGGCACCCACGGCGGCGCGGCCCCGCCGGGCGCGGCGGGCAGCCCGGTCCACTCCACCCCGAACAGGGAGTCGGCGCGCACCGCGCCCGCCGCCGTCTCCAGCTGCCGGTCGCTGACCGGCCGCGCCACCAGCGAGTCCAGGGTGACGACGAGTCCGCCCGCGGCGTCCGCCGCCTCCAGCGCCATCGCGTCCGGTCCGGGCCTGGTGATGCGCGCGCGCAGCGCCGCGGCACCGGCAGCGTGCAGGCGCAGCCCGTCCCACGCGAACGGCAGCTTCAGCTCGGGGCCGTCCGGTCCGCCGTCGCCCGCGCCCGCCGCGGCGCTCAGGATCGTCGAGTGCAGGGCCGCGTCCAGCAGCGCGGGATGGATGCCGAAGCCGCCCGCGTCCTCGCGCCGCTCCTCCGGGAGCGCGACCTCGACGAAGACCTCCTCGTCGCGCCGCCACACCGACCGCACGGCCTGGAACGTGGTCCCGTACTCGTACCCCACCTCCGCGAGCCGCGCGTAGCCGCCGCCGATGTCGACCGGCTCCGCGCCGGGCGGCGGCCAGGCGGTGAAGTCGAAGTCCGCCCGCCGGGCGGCCGCCGTGGACGCCAGGACGCCGGCGGCGTGCCGGACCCAGCCGTCCGGACCGTCCTCCCCCGCGACGTCCTCGCGCTGGGAGTACACCTCGACGGTGCGCGCACCGCGCTCGTCCGGTCCGCCCACCGCGACCTGGACACGGACGCCGCCCTTGCGGGGCACCACCAGCGGCGCCTCGATCACGAGCTCGTCGAGGACCGGGCACCCGGCCTCGTCCCCGGCCCGCACCGCCAGCTCGACCAGCCCGGTGCCGGGAACGATGACGACGCCCCGGACCGCGTGGTCGGCCAGCCAGGGGTGCGTCCGCAGCGACAGCCGCGAGGTGAACACCAGCCCGTCCGACTGCGGCAGGTGCACGACCGCGCCCAGCAGCGGGTGGTCGGCTCCGGCCAGTCCCAGTGAGGCGGCGTCGCCGCCGGTCTCCGCCGCGCGCAGCCAGTAGTGCCGGTGGTCGAACGCGTACGTCGGCAGGTCCACCCGGCCCGACGCGGGCGGCAGGACGGACGTCCAGTCGACGTCGACACCCCGGACGTGCAACTCGGCCATCGAGGTCAGCAACCGCCGCATCCCGCCGTCGTCGCGGCGCAGCGACCCGACGACGACACCTTCGTCGGCGATCTCGCTGATCGGCTGGACCAGCACCGGGTGTGCGCTGACCTCGACGAACACGCCGTGGCCCTGATCGAGGAGGGCGGAGAGGGCGGATCCGAACCGGACCCGGTTGCGCAGGTTCCGGTACCAGTAGTCGCCGTCGACCTCCCCGGCCTCGGAGATCCACTCCCCGGTCACCGTCGACAGCAGCGGAATCGTCGGCGCCTGCGCCTCGATCCCGACCAGCGCCTCGGCGAGCGTGTCCTCGATGTCCTCCACGTGACTGCTGTGGGACGCGTAATCGACCGCGATCCGCCGCACCCGCACGCCGTCGGCGTCCAGCGCCTCCACCGCTTCGTCGAGCGCGTCGGCGTCCCCGGCGATCACTGCCGAGAAGGGGCTGTTGACCGCGGCGATCTCGACGCGGTCCGCCCACGGCTTCAGCCGCGCGGCCGTCTCGTCCTCGCTCAGCGCGACCGACGCCATCCCGCCGCGTCCCGACAGCTCGGCGGCGATGGCCCGGCTTCGCAAGGCCACCACCTTCGCGGCGTCCTCCAGAGACAGCGCCCCCGCCACGCACGCGGCCGCGATCTCGCCCTGGGAGTGCCCCACCACGGCGTCGGGCTTTACGCCGACCGATTCCCATACCGCCGCCAGGCCAATCATGACCGCGAAGCTCGCGGGCTGAAGGACGTCGACCCGGTCCAGGAAACCCGGCTCGGTGTCGCCGCGCAGCACGTCCGTCAGCGACC
The DNA here is from genome assembly GCF_003947565.1 of Actinomadura sp. WAC 06369. Lineage (NCBI taxonomy): Bacteria > Bacillati > Actinomycetota > Actinomycetes > Streptosporangiales > Thermomonosporaceae > Actinomadura > Actinomadura sp. WAC 06369. The sequence goes on from NZ_QHJN01000281.1 coordinate 4,508, forward strand.
AATCCACCCACCGCTCCAACGCGGCGGCACACTCGGCGACACGCTCGGCGAACACCGGGGACGACTCCAGCAACTCGCGGCCCATGCCGACCCACTGCGTGCCCTGCCCCGGGAAGACCCACACGACCTTCCCCGGCGTGCCTGCGTCGCCGACCACCAGGCCGGGCGCTTCCTCGCCCCGTCCCAGCGCGCCGAGTCCCGCCACGGCGTCCTGCTCGGTCTCCGCCACGACCACGGCCCGCCTGCTGAACGCGGCGCGGCCGGTCAGCAGCGCGCCGGCCACGTTCGCCAGCGGCGCCGGGTCCGTTTCCGCCACGAACGCCGCCAGCTTGGCGCCCTGCCCTGCCAGTGCCCCGGTGGTTCGGGCCGAGACCACCAGCGGCACCGGGCCGTCGGACGGCGGCGCCTCCTCGGCGACCGGTTCCTCCGGCACTTCCTCAAGGATGAGGTGCGCGTTCGTCCCGCTGATCCCGAACGACGACACGCCCGCTCGGCGCGGGTGCCCGTTCGGTGTCCACTCCCGGGGCTCCGTCAGCAGCTCGACGGCCCCGGCGGACCAGTCCACCTGGGACGTCGGCCGCTCCACGTGCAGGGTCGGCGGCATGACGCCGTGCCGCATCGCCTGCACCATCTTGATCACGCTCGCCACGCCCGCGGCCGACTGCGCGTGGCCGATGTTCGACTTCAGCGACCCCAGCCACAGCGGCTGCCCGGCGTCCCGGCCCTGCCCGTAGGTGGCCAGGAGCGCCTGCGCCTCGATCGGGTCGCCCAGCGCGGTGCCCGTGCCGTGGCCCTCGACGACGTCCACGTCGGACGGCCCGAGTCCCGCGTTGGCGAGCGCGGCGCGGATCACCCGCTGCTGCGACGGCCCGTTCGGCGCCGTCAAGCCGTTCGACGCGCCGTCCTGGTTCACCGCGCTGCCGCGCAGCACCGCCAGTACCCGGTGCCCGCGCTCCCGCGCGACCGACAGGCGCTCCAGGACGACGATGCCGGCGCCTTCGGCCCAGCCGGTGCCGTCGGCGCCGTCCGCGTACGCCTTGCAGCGCCCGTCGCCGGCCAGGCCGCGCTGGCGGGAGAACTCGACGAAGGTGCCGGGCGTCCCCATCACCGTCACGCCGCCCGCCAGCGCCATCGAGCACTCGCCGGACCGCAGGGCCTGCCCGGCGAGGTG
>NZ_QHJN01000282.1:0-5642 GCF_003947565.1 Actinomadura sp. WAC 06369
CCGCCGCTCCGGCGACACGCAGCCCGTCAAGCCGCCGACGGACGGCGCGGGGGCGGCCTTCGGGGCGGCCTTGGGCGCGGACCGGCGGACCGGGGCCTTCTTCGCCGGGGGCTCGACGGGCTTGGTCTCGGCCTGCCGGAGCGACTCCACGAAGCTCTCCGCGTCGTCCTCGTCGTCCTCGTCCCCCGGGTCGTCCGGGCCCGCGGCGCGCCGCCGGACGATCCACGCGTCGAGCGTCAGCCGCCCCCCGGCGCCCGCGGCCAGCAGCAGGGCGGCCATGCCGAGCGCGACGACCAGCTCGTAGCCGTTCTGCGCGCGGTCGCCGTCCACCATGAACAGCCCCTGGTCGGCGTGCACGAACAGGAACGCGCCGAGCATGTCGATGAACAGGAGGGCGCCGGTGACCGGCAGGGCCAGCCCGGCGATCAGCGCGGCGCCGCCGAGCAGCTCGACGAACGCGGCGTAGACGGCCGCGGCGGTCGGGAGCGGGACCCCGAGGGCGTCGAAGGACTCGCCCGTCGCGGTGACGCCGGCCTCGATCTTCTGCCAGCCGTGCGCCATGAAGACGACGCCCACGCCGATCCGCGCGAGGACGGCCGCGACGTCGTACACCAGTGACCGAGAGCGCATGCCGTCGACTCCTTCAGCACGGGGGGTGGGCCCGGGTCGTCGGAGAGTATGACGGCATCCGGACGAATCGCGCGAATGCCCCAGGTAGGAGCGGTCACCGGTGCTCGTGCGGACGGTCGAGCGCGGCCGCGACCGTCCGGACGGCGTGCTCGACGGTCTCGATCCCGGCCTCCATCGTCGCGTTCCGCTCGGACAGCGCGGCGATCAGCAGGAGGCGGCCCGAGGCGCGGACGAGGCCGATGCTGTTGACCGTCCAGCGGCCGCCGTGGGCGTCGCGGGGCAGCCAGCCGTTCTTCAGGGCCGCGTCCCCGCCGGCCGCGCTCACGCCCCACGACTGCGCCGGGACCACGCCGGCCATGAGGTCCCGGACGCGGCGGCGGTTCGCCGCCGACAGCGGGCTCGCGGGGGAGACCAGCGCGGTGAGGAGCGCGACCTGGTCGGCGGCCGTGGTCGTCGTGGAGCCCCAGAAGCCGCCGGGCCCGGGGACCGTGTCGCGCAGGCCGAAGTCCTCGTTCGCGGCGGCGAGGCCGTCGGCGCCGCCGACGGCGTGCCAGAGGGCCGTGGCGGCGTCGTTGTCGCTGACGGTGACGGCGCGCTCGGCGAGGGCCTCCTCGGCGGACGTCGGCGCGCGGCCCTCGCGCTGGGCCCGCAGGAGCAGGGCCATGACGATGTTCACCTTGACGATGCTGGCCGTCGCGGGCCGCAGCGCGTCCCCGTAGGAGTAGGCGACCCCGCCCTCGGTGTCGCGCACCGCGAGCGCCACCGAGCCGGGACGTTCGCGCAGGTAGGCGTCCAGGGCGCGGGTGAGTTCGGTGCGCTCGGCCGCGCCGGGGAGCGGGGCCGGGCGGGGCGCGGGCGGCGGCGCGACGGCGAGCACGGCGGCCGGGTGCCGCGGGCGGGGCGGGACGGGCGCGCCCGCGGCGAGGGCGGCGAGGACGGCGGCGCACGCGATCACGAGCGCGACGATAGGCCACCGGCGCCTCATGCGCGGTCCGGCGGGGCGGTCTCGTTGGGCATGGCGGGGAGTGTCGCGGGACGGGCGTTTCCCGGCCGTTACGCCCTTTGCATGCAATGTATGCTTTGCATGCAAAGGAGGGCCATGCAGGCGGAAGCGGTGTACCGGCGGTTGCGGGAGCTGATCGTGGCGGGGGAGTACCCGCCGGGCGAGCGGCTGACCGAGGCGTCGGTGAGCGCGGCGCTGGCGGCCGGGCGCACCCCGATCCGCGAGGCGCTGCGCAGGCTGGAGAGCGACGGCCTGGTGCGCGGCGCCGGCCGCGGCGTGGTGGTACGCGGGTTCGGGACGGACGAGCTCGCCCACGCCTACGCGGTCCGCGCGGCGCTCGAGGCGCTCACCGCGGAGCTCGCGGCGGACCGGCAGCGGACCGGGCACCTCGCCCCCGCCGCCCTCGCGGCCCTCGACCGGGACGCGGACGCCCTGGAGCGGGTCACCGCCGACCGCGACCTGGACGGGGCGATCGAGCTGAACCGCCGGTTCCACCGGGGCGTCGCCGAACTGGCCGGCAACCCGGTCGCGCTGGAGGCCCTCGACCGGCTGTGGGACCGGATCGTCGTGTCGACGCGCGCGTCGCTCGTCCCGCCGGAACGCCCGGGCGAGGTCGCGGCCGAGCACCGGCGGCTGCTGCGGGCGATCAGGGACGGCGACCGGGCGGCGGCGGGCCGGATCGCGGGCGACCACGCCCGCGCGACCGGCGCGGCCGTGCGGTGACACGGCCGCGCACGGAAGGAAGGAGGAGGCGAATGCCGAAGACGCACCGCTACGAGGTGTCCGTGACCTGGACGGGCAACACGGGGGCGGGCACCGGCTCGTACCGGGCCTTCGAGCGGGCCCACGAGATCCGGGCGGCGGGCAAGCCGCCCATCGCGGGCAGCTCCGACCCGGCGTTCCGCGGCGACCCGGCCCGCTGGAACCCGGAGGAGCTGCTGGTGGCGTCCCTGTCGGAGTGCCACATGCTGTGGTTCCTGCATCTGTGCGCGACCGCGGGCATCGTCGTCACCGCCTACACCGACGACCCGCTGGGCACCATGGTGGAGACGGCGGGCGGCGGCGGCCGGTTCGAGGAGGTCGTGCTGCGCCCCCGCGTGACGCTGGACGACCCCGCGCGGACGGACGAGGCGGCGGGACTGCACGCGCGGGCCCACGAGCTGTGCTTCATCGCGAACTCGGTGAACTTCCCCGTGCGCCACGAACCCGTGGCCGGCTGAACGCCCACCGCCCCGCCCGTCCGGGGGAGGCCTCTCGCCCGCGCGGGGGAGGCGGCGCGCACCGGCGCGGCGAAGAATCCCGATCATGGAAGCGGAAGTGAAGCCGGGCCCGGTGGGCCGCCGGTGGACGGCGGCGCGGCGCGTCGCGGGGTACGGCGCGGCGGCCTGCCTGTCCCTGTACCTGCTCGTGAAGGTCGTCTGGGTGGCGGCGGGGCTCCTCGGTTCCGTGCCGTCGGACGTCGGCGGCGCGGACTGGATCGTGCTGAACGCGGTGACGGTCGTGATGGCCGCCGTCGGGATCGCGCTCGGTGTCGCGCTGGCCCGCGACCGGGGGCGCGGGGCGCCGGCCGTGCCGCTGGTCTTCGTCGCGTGGATCGCCGCCGGATTCCTCGTCCCGATGATCCCCTACATGCTGCTGAGCACCCTCCTCGACGCGGGGCGGACCACCGAACCGGACGAGGGGGCGACCGTGCCCGCCTGGGAGGGCGTGTTCCTCGCCGTCGGGTTCCTGGGCATGGCCGTCGGGCTGGCGATCGCCCTCCCCGTCCTCCTGCGGGAACGGTGGCCGGCGGCGTTCGTCGGGCGGCTCGGCGGCGGGCCGCGGGCCGCGGCGGGACGCGCGCGGACGCGGGCCGTCCTCGGCATGTGCCTCCTCCTCGCCGCCGCGTGGGCGTACTGGGCGGCCGGCGGGACGCTCGGCCTCGATCCCGACCGGACCGATCCGATGACCGCGGACGCCCGGCTCCTGCTCGGCAACTCGGCGCTGTGGGCGCTCGCCGGCGCGTGGGCCGCCGCGGCGCGCCGTCCGGACACGCCGACCTGGCTGCCGATGGCCCTCGGCTTCACCGCGTCGGGCTCGCTGTTCGCGTGGAGCGCGTGGAAGCTGCCTCTCGTCTTCCTGCGCCCCGGCGACTACGCGCCCGCCGAGCGCCCGGTCGTCGCGGTCGTCCAGCACGGGCTCGGCATCGCCGCCGGGGCGCTGCTGCTCGCCGCGATCGTGCAGGCGGTCGCCGCGGCGGAATCGCGGCAGCGGCGGCGGGGTTCTCCCTGATGTGATGCACGGTGAGTACAAGGTTCCCGGCGGCAAGCTGGTGGTCGCCGACGTCGACGTCGTGGACGGGCTGCTGCGCGGCCCGCGGATCAGCGGCGACTTCTTCCTCGAACCGGACGAGGCGCTCGCCGCGATCGACGCGGCGCTGGACGGGCTCCCGGCGGGACTGGACGCGCACGAGATCGGCGCCCGGGTGCAGGCGGGGCTGCCGCCCGGCACGGTGCTGCTCGGGCTGACCGCGGAGGCCGTCGGCATCGCGGTGCGCCGGGCGGTGGCGCGCGCGTCCGACTGGCGCGACCACGAGTGGCGGCTGATCCACGAGGGGCCGCAGGAGCCGGCCGTCCACATGGCGCTGGACCAGGTGCTGGCCGAGGAGGTCGCCGCGGGGCGGCGGCCGCCGACGCTGCGGGTGTGGGAGTGGGCGTCCCCCGCGGTGATCATCGGCAGTTTCCAGTCGCTGCGCAACGAGGTGGACGCCGCGGAGGCGGCGCGCGCCGGGGTGGACGTCGTCCGGCGGATCAGCGGCGGCGGCGCGATGTTCGTCGAGCCGGGCAACACGATCACCTACTCGCTGTACGCGCCGGAGTCGCTGGTCGCGGGCATGTCGTTCGCGGAGAGCTACGCCTTCCTGGACGACTGGGTGCTGGGCGCCCTCGGTGATCTGGGCGTGCGGGCGTGGTACCGGCCGCTGAACGACATCGCGTCCGACCAGGGGAAGATCGCGGGCGCGGCGCAGAAGCGGCTGGCCGCCGGGGCGGTCCTGCACCACGTCACGATGGCCTACGACATCGACGCGGCGAAGATGACGCGGGTGCTGCGGATCGGGCGGGAGAAGATCTCCGACAAGGGGATCGCGAGCGCGAACAAGCGGGTGGACCCGCTGCGGCGGCAGACCGGCCTGCCCCGCGAGGAGATCATCGAGCGGATGATCGGGCACTTCCGCGCCCGGTACGGCCTCGTCCCCGACCGCCCCACCGAGGACGAGCTGCGGCTGGCCGACAAGTACGTCGCGGACAAGTTCACCACGCCCGCGTGGACGGCCCGGGTGCCCTGACCGGCGGAACTCTCGCGCGCCGCCGAGCGTCAAGGAGTCGGGGCAGGTCGCGGGGCCCGCGCGTCCGGCCGTAGGGTTCGGGGCAGCGCGGAGGAGGACGTGTCATGTCGATGCAGAAGGGCGCCAACACCCCGGTCGGGGCGTCGGCGGTGCGGGTCGAGCTCGGATGGCGGAGCGGGGTGGGGACGCCCGACGCGGACGCGTCGGCCCTCCTGCTGGCCGGCACGGGCCGGGTCCGGTCCGACGACGACTTCGTCTTCTACAACCAGCCGGTGCACGGGTCCGGCGCGGTGAAGCACGAGGGCAAGCAGCGCGGCGCGACCGTCCTGGACGTCCTGTCGGTCGACCTCGACCGGGTCGAGCCGGCCGTCGAGCGGATCGTCGTCGCGGCGTCCGCGGACGGCGGGACCTTCGGCGAGATCGACGGGCTCTACGTGCGGCTCGTGGACGCCTCGGGCGGCGCGGAGGTCGCGCGGTTCGACAGCAGCGGCGCCACCACGGAGACGGCGTTCGTGCTCGGCGAGCTGTACCGGCGGCAGGGCGCGTGGAAGTTCCGCGCGGTCGGCCAGGGCTACGACTCGGGCCTGGCGGGGCTGGCGACCGACTTCGGCATCTCGGTCGACGACCCCGGCCCGGCGCCCGCCCCCGAACCGCCCGCGGCCGCGGCCGCGGGCGGTTCGGGGG